>JADZBD010000004.1 GCA_020852255.1 Bacteroidia bacterium
ATTGCCCAGAATAAACCCACCGCTGCAAGATGGGGCTGTATTTGCTTTTGAATAAAGAGAGGAAAACAGCATCACCAAGCTACTAATTAGGTAGAGCGCTGATTTTCTGATAATTACACAGGGGGGGGGTGAATTTTACATTTCCCATGACCTGAAGATTTAAGCAATGATACAAAATGAGAATGAAAATCAAAAGCGAATCTACTTTGAACCTTAACCTATCTTTGACTGGTATGAGGCACCTGCTTCTCTGTTACATTTTTCTGAGTTCTGCCCTATCCTTTTCCCAGAATCACTCCCTTATTGACTCTCTTCAGCAAATTCTCAAAACCGCAGGACAAGACACCGTGCGTGTGAACGCCTGGAACACTATCGGGTATGAATACCGGAGAATGAGCTGGGATTCTACCTTTCAATATGCCTCCAAAGCGCTGAAGCTTGCACGGAAGATCAAAGACCGAAAGGGAGAAGCGCTGGCGCTGAACAATATCGGAATCTCCTTTCACTTCCGGGCTCTCTATGATTCTGCCTTAAGCTATTATGGACGTGCCCTGAAGATCCGAACCGAAATTAAGGAGATGAAAGGCATTGCCTCCTGTCATACAAACATGGGAATCATTCAGTATCTCAAAGGCAATTATGATACTGCCATGGGAAGGCACCGTAAAGCGTTCCAGATTCAAAAACAACTGAAAGATACTAACGGGTTGGCCAATACTTCCAATAACATGGCCAGTGTGTACCGCTACCAGGGGAATTATGAAAAAGCACTTGAGCTCTTTATTCAGGCTTTGCATTTCTACGAGCGTTCAGGTGATCAGGCCGGAAGATTATATGCCCTGAATAATATCGGAATTATCTATGCCTCACTGGATCAACATGAAAAAGCAATTGCTACTTACAAAGAAGGTATTGTTGTGGCAGAAAAAACAAGCGATAATTTTATCCTTGCTGTTCTCTACACCAATCTCGGAATCGAATTACTGGATCTGAAAAGAACCGGGGAAGCTATCGTTTACTTTGAAAAAGGCTATAGGCTGGCCAAAGAAATAAATACACATCAGGGGATGGCTACCTGCGCCACGAATCTGGGGCGGGCGTATCTCGATATGAATCAATTGCCTAGGGCAGCTGCATACGTAAAGGAAGCCCTGACTTATTATAATAAGAGCGGCGAGAAACAAGGACAGGTAAGTGCTATGAACCTGCTTGCACAGGTATATATCGCAGGCAAAGATCGCGGCAGCGCCGAACAACTTCTGAACCAGTCCCTGAAGATCTGTAAGGAGGTAGGATTAATGGATCATCTGGAAACCGTTTATTTTCATTTGTATACCATTGCAAAAGAGCGGAACGATTCTAAAACAGCACTCACCTGGTTCAAGCTTCACTGCCATCTTAAAGACTCTTTGCTCAACAGTAACAATTCCAATTCCATTACAGAGCTGCAGGCAAGATTTGAGACGGAGAAAAAAGAAAAACAGATCCTGCTTTTAGAAAAGGAGCAGACACTGCTTGGTACTCAATTGGAAGAACAAAAAAGTTCACTGATCACAACCAACATCACACTTCTGGCTCTGGGCCTCCTGATTGCGTTGAGTGCCCTTCTGGTAGCAGTAGTAATACGTACACTGAAACGAAGAAAAAAGATCAACGAAGAACTTACGCACTTAAATATTTCCATTCTTTCCAAAAAAGAAGTGATTGAACAACACAACGAGGAAATTCAGCGTAATTTGGTTCTCGCCGGTGAGATCCAGGCCGGCATCCTCCCCCGCACGGACGTATTACAAAAACACCTGAAGGAGTATTTTCTGCTCTTTCAGCCCAAAGAAGCTGTAAGCGGCGATTTCTACTGGGTGAAAGAGGTTACCGATGGTATTCTTGCGGCTGTGGTAGACTGCACCGGTCATGGAGTTCCGGGAGCATATATGTCGGTTATGGCCTATGAGTTTCTGGAGGATATTTGCAGAAAAAATAATAACCTATCCCCGGCCGGTATCCTGAATGCTTTAAACAAGAGGTTGTTTGAACAGCAAAAGGAAAGCAGTTTTTCGGAAAACCCCGGGCTGGACATAGGTATTGTTCTTATTCGTCCGGGAAGAAAAGAAATTATCTACAGCGGCAGCCGGCAGCCCCTTTGGCACCTAAAACAAGGAAGTACAGAACTGAAAGAGGTGAAGGCAGACAAGAAGTTTATGGGACTACATCCCGACACGAATTTCAGCGAAATACTAATTAAAACCGAATCGGGCGATGTATTGTATCTGTTCTCTGACGGATACGCAGATCAGATTGGTGAACAGAGTAAAAAAAAGATGCTGGCACAGGTGTTCAGAGAGAAGATAATCCAGGGCGCGGGAGAGTTGGCGGATATGAAATGGCAGGAAAAATTACTTGCTGAGTTCTTTGAACAATGGAAAGGAAACAGGGAGCAGGTAGATGATGTAACTATTTTAGGAATTCGTCTGTGAAAAAACTATTTCTTTTTCTTCTGTGCGTTTCAATCTCATCTCTGTGGGCAGGGGAAAGTATTGTCGATTCATTACTGAGAGTCATTCCTCAAACTGCGAATACACAAAAAGTAGATTTGATTGCTGATCTCGTATACGAATACGAAAATCTTGGAAACTACAGTGAGGCGGTGCGAATGGGAGACTGGGGTCTCCGGCTGGCCGATTCACTCGGGTATGCACCCGGAAAAGGAATGCTGTATAACCATCTCGGAGCTGTATATAAAGCCAGAGGGGACTTTCAAAAAGCGCTGAAATATTTTCAAAATGCCGAACGCATACTTACTGAAATCAGGAGTGAGAGAGGCCTCGCCTCTTTACGTCTGAACCTCGGTAATCTGTATAATTCCCTGGGGAAAAAAGATAAAGCAGAAGCGTATTACCTAAAATCACTGGAATTTGGAAAAAAGGCAAATGATCCCCGGATAATGGCAGTGTGCTATTCCAATATTGGTGCCCTGAAGCACATGGCAAATAAGCTCAATGAAGCTGAATATTTTTATAACCTTTCGTTAAAATTAAAAGAATCAATAGGCGATTCGGCCGGAGCGGCAACATTGTACAACAATTTAGGAATTGTTTATTTCGATAAGGGGGATTTTAAAAAAGCGGAATCGTACTACCAAAAATACTATAATCTGGCCGTTCAATTCGGGATGAAGATTGATGCCGTAACTGGCAAACTCAATCTCGGCGAGATTTATACATATCTCGGAAAATTCGATGAAGGAATTCGTATTCTGGAAGAAGGACTGCAGGATGCCGTTAACTTACATGCCCGGGAGCTTGAACAAGCGGCCTATGAAACGTTACAGATTGTCTGGGAACAAAAGGAAAATGCCGGCAAAGCACTGTTCTATGCTGAACAATTACGTAATCTGAAAGATTCCCTGCTCAACGAAGAAAACGCTCAGACCATGGCCGAACTGGAAACCCTGTTCGAGACGGAGAAAAAAGAGCAGGAGATTAACCTGCTGACCAAAGAAAACACCATCCGTGATCTGGAATCTAAAAAAGCAGATGCCGAACTGACCCGAAAGAACACCTTGAAGTATGGTTCTATCGCCGGTGTTGTGCTGCTTTTCTCTTTGCTTTTCTTCTTCCTGAAAAGTTCAGCGGATCAAAAAAAGAGCAATCAGCTGATGGAAGAGAAAAATAAAGAGCTGGAATTCCAGAACACAATCCTGGAACAGAAAAACGCGCTGATACACGACAGCATAGAGTATGCAGGGATCATTCAACGAACGCTTTTCCCATCTGATGAAGTGCTTCTGAAAGAATTTGGCGGCATTCGCCTGGAAAGAAAACCCGATCAGCCGATCGCGAACTATGCCTGCGCCATTGAACGTACAAACACCTCGCCGGTTCTCTTCTTTGTGCAAAGTCATTTACACGGCGTGTCGGGATCTCTGCACGCCTTGAGGGTGTATCACGAACTGCGCAACTATTGCTTTACAAATCTGACATTCGATCCGAAAAAAGTGATGGATTATATTCGAAAGCACGGTTCCGCTCAATGGAAAGCCGTGGCGGCGTATAAGCAATCTGGATCGCCTGAATTGAGATTAAAGGGCCACCAAGACTTAGAGGATAAATTGCGGACATTGTAATATATTGATTTTCAATATACTTGCCTACCTGTTGACTAATCCGTACCTTTGTACTCTTCCCCTATGAGCGACGAGATCAAACACGAGTGCGGGATTGCGGTGATACGGTTGCTCAAACCCCTGCACTATTACCAGGAAAAATACGGAACCCCGTTCTATGGTTTAAAAAAGCTGTACCTGCTTATGCAGAAACAGCATAATCGCGGGCAAGACGGAGCCGGAATGGCTACCATAAAACTGGACGTAGCTCCCGGCCGGCAATACATACACCGTCTGCGCGCTACCGGTTCCGGTGCCATCCAGGATATTTTTTCAAAGATCAATGGCAAACTGGATGAAATCAAAAAAGCCAAACCGGAAAAATTCAAGAATACAGATTGGATTAAAAAACATGCTCCCTTTGCCGGAGAAGTGATGCTCGGGCATCTACGTTACGGCACATATGGCAAAAACAGCATGGATACCTGTCATCCTTTTCTGAGGCAGAATAACTGGCAGACCAGAAACCTGGTAGTGGCCGGAAATTTTAACCTCACCAACGTGGATGAACTTTTTGAAAAGCTGGTTGAGCTCGGTCAGCATCCGCGTGAAAAAGCCGATACGATCACCGTTATGGAAAAGATCGGACATTTTTTAGATGAGGAAAATGAACTTCTCTTTCAGAAATTCAAAAAAGCCGGTCATACCAATGCCGAAATCTCCGGACTGATTGCTTCTAATCTGGATGTTGCCGAAGTGCTGCGCAATGCTTCCCGTAAATTCGACGGAGGATATGCCATGGCAGGACTGATGGGGCATGGTGATGCGTTTGTACTCCGTGATCCGAACGGCATTCGCCCCGTGTACTGGCACCAGGACGACGAGGTAGCCGTGATCGCCTCCGAACGCGCCGCCATACAAACCTGTTTCAACCTGCCATTTGAAGACATCAAAGAAATAGAACCCGGACATGCCATCATCATCCGGGCCAATGGAAATGTTACGCAGGAACTGATCAACGATCCCGGTGAAAAACGCTCCTGCTCTTTCGAAAGGATCTATTTCTCTCGTGGGAACGATAAGAACATTTACCAGGAGCGGAAAGCACTGGGAAGATACCTGACCCCGGCGGTGGTGAAAGCCATTGACAACGATATTGACAACACTGTATTCTCCTTCATTCCCAATACCGCCGAAACCGCCTTCATTGGTTTAGTGGATGGGATCAATATGCATCTCGATACCATCAAACGGCATGAGTTCATACAGCTTGGCGGGAAGGTAGCGGATGAAAAGATGATGGCACTCTTGAACCGTCGGCCACGCGTAGAGAAAATAGCTGTAAAAGATATTAAGCTGCGCACCTTCATTACCGATGATTCACACCGTGAAGATCTGGTGGCGCACGTATATGATACCACCTACGGCGTGGTGCGTGCAACGGATAACCTGGTGGTGATCGATGATTCTATAGTGCGCGGAACCACACTTAAGAACAGTATTTTAAGAATTCTGGACCGCCTGGGGCCAAAGCGCATCATTATAGTTTCTTCAGCTCCCCAGATCCGTTATCCCGATTGTTACGGCATTGACATGGCCAAGATGGGCGACTTCGTAGCTTTCCAGGCTGTTATAGAACTTATCCGGGAAAGAAACATGGATGAACTACTGGATGAGGTTTATGAAAAAGCGAAAGCGCAAATGGCAAAGCCCCGGGAGAAATCCCAAAATGTGGTGAAAGCCATTTACGAACCGTTCACTCCCGAAGAAATTTCTGCCAAAGTTGCTCAGCTGCTTACTCCAAAAGAGATGAAAGCGGATGTAAGTGTAATTTATCAATCCATTGAAGGCTTACATCATTCTTGTCATAAGCATACCGGTGACTGGTATTTCACCGGCAACTACCCTACTCCCGGCGGCCATCGCGTGGCGAACCGGGCCTTCATCAATTATATGGAAGGGAAGAATGTGAGGGCGTATTAATCACTTCCCTCTGAAATCTATTCTGTAATAAAAGATCGGCATAAAGCCCAACTGGTATTCTTTAATAATGGGATTCTGAGGATCCCCGGAATACGTTAAGCCCAATTCATTTTCTACACCGAATGCATTCACAAGATCTACGCCAATTTCATGCGTTAGCTTTGACCGGTTGATTTTCAGGCCAAGTTTAAAATCAAAACGGAAATAATCATTAAAGCGCTGAGAATTTCTCAATGAATCATATTCCACAATTTCCCCCCAGAAAATGGAAGCTGCAGTATCCGCAGGGGTAAAGCGCTTGCCTCCGGAATAGGTAGATTTTATGGCAGTAGTTAAGGTGGTGTTCTTACTCTTCCCAAATTTAAATTCCTTCCCAATCAGAAAATTAGTACCCCAACTTCCATCAAAATCTGAGTTGCGCTCCTTTCCATCACTCCCTTTATATAACGCCTGGTAAACAGACGCATTCACCATCATGTACCACTTATCTGCAAATCCTTTTTCATAGGTTATTTCAAATCCAATATTATCCGCTGTGCCTTCATTTACGAGATAACCGGGGAAAAAACGGGAAAATGTACTGCCCTGGTTTACCAAAGAGAAAGAGGAAGGGAAAGTATCTATAGGCACATCAAAAAGATGTTGATAGTAGCATTCTGCCTTCAGGGTAGCGGATTTACCAATAAAACGCTGATATCCTAAAACCGCATGATGACTGTTGGTGAATTGCAGTTCTTTGTTATGCAAATAGTATTTCCCCGCTGAATCAGTGATCTGTGAAAGCGTAATATATGCGGGAATAACCTGGCTATGCAGCCCATATCCCAACGTGAGCGTATTCACCTTTGCAAACGAATATTTCATTCCCGCACGGGGCTCAAGAGCAAAATCTCCATTAAGTGAATAGTACGTCCCATGCAATCCTGCCGTGAAGGAGAGATGATCTGTGCGCTTATATTTCCACTGAAAATAGGGCTGTGCCATGATCCCCGTCTCCTTTGCATCATTTCTGCGTATCCAATAGCCTGCCTGTTCAATAAACAGGGAATCATACATATCATGCACCCAATGATCTGCAATCACCCCTGCTTTAATACTGTGGCTGGCGTTGAACTTCTTGTTGTAGGAAACATTCAGAGATATTTTATCTGATAAGTATTTGTAATCCAGTTTGTCAACCATGGTATCCATTACACCTGTGAGCGAATCGCGCGTGAATATTGTATGAATGGCGCCGGAATACGATTTGTAGTACGACAGAACTCCCTTGAAGTATGTTTTTTCGTTCAGCGATTTGGAATAGGACATACCTATCAACCCCATGCCTGTAGTAAAATACTGATCACGGTTATTATCACCGTATGTCTCTACCTCATCTCTGTTTTTATCACTCAGGATAATATCAATGTCGCTGTATCCCCCTACTCCAAAAAGGGAAAAATTATTGTTTTTCTTTCCGGGGAAATTCAATTTAAACGAAAGGTCCTGGTACTTCGGGGTAGCATTGGTGCCAAGATTGATATTCAGGGCGTCAAAAAAAACAAATGTAGAGTACCGATATGCCAGGAGATAAGTGGATCCGGATTTCTTCGAAATGGGTCCCTCTAAGAATAATTCAGTGCCCAGCAGTCCGAACTGAGCGGAGATCTCGTGCTTTTCATTATTCCCATTACGCATTTTGATATCAAATACCCCGGCATTCGCATTGCCGTATTCAGCCGGAAAAGCACCCATATAAAAGTCGGAAGCTCCGAAAACTTTATTATTCAAAATGGAGATAGCACCTCCTGCAGTTCCGGCCACGGCAAAGTGATTGGGATTGGGAACGTCCACCCCCTCGATACGCCAAAGTAAACCCATAGGAGAATTTCCGCGAATGGTAATATCATTACGGGAATCATCAGATCCGCCGACACCGGCAAAATTAGAAGCCATCCGCCCGGGATCACCCCGGCTGCCCGCATAGCGGTTGGTTTGCTCAATGTCAAATACTTTCACGCTCACAAATCCCATTTCATTGTTGGCGTCTTCCTTTTGTGTCCCTGTGATCTCAACTTCGCCGAGGTTGGTCACGCTTTCCTCCATTTCAATATTCAGAATGGTTTCCTTCCCTGCATCTACAATAACATTCTGGATCAACCGATCCTGGTAACCGATAAAAGAAATGCGTATCACATAGCGACCCAGCGGAACCTTTTCCAGCCGGAAGTTGCCGTTTATATCCGTATTTGCAGAAATCTTCAATGTTGAATCCCCCACAATTTTCACTGCTGCTCCCGGAATACCCATTTGCGACTCCTTATCTACCACTGTTCCCCGAATCGTTTGCGTGATCTGAGAATAAAAAGTCTGCTGGAAGGCAAGAAGGCAGGAAAGGAATAGAACTATTTTCATGGAGTGGTTTTTTCAAATATACATCAGCTATTAAAATAAAAAAGGGCCCGAAAGCCCTATTCTTACTCTGTGAGGTCAAATCCCTCCAAAAACTTGGTGGTATAATTGCCTTTTAAGAAATTTTCGTCCTTCATCAGGCGTAAATGGAAGGGGATGGTGGTTTTAACTCCTTCCACCACAAATTCCGACAGTGCTCTGTACATTTTACTGATGGCTTCATCCCGAGTCTGCGCCATGGTAATGAGCTTCGCGATCATACTGTCGTAATTGGGCGGGATGGTATAGCCTGCGTAAATATGGGAATCTACACGAACACCGTGTCCGCCTGGTACATGCAGGGTAGTGATTTTACCGGGGCAGGGGCGAAAATTATTGAAAGGATCCTCTGCGTTGATGCGGCATTCGATCGCATGCAACTGAGGATAGTAATTTTTTCCCGAAATGGGGACCCCGGCTGCGATCATGATCTGTTCACGGATGAGGTCATAGTCAATCACTTCTTCTGTGATGGGATGTTCCACCTGGATGCGGGTATTCATCTCCATAAAATAGAAATTCCGGTGCTTATCCACGAGAAATTCGACGGTGCCTACTCCTTCATAATTCACGGCCTGACCGGCTCTGATCGCAGATTCTCCCATTTTGTCTCGCAATTCAGGGATCATGAATGGAGATGGTGTTTCTTCCACCAATTTCTGGTGACGGCGCTGAATGGAACAATCTCTTTCCGAGAGATGGCAGACCTTTCCGTATTGATCTCCGGCGATCTGTATCTCTATGTGCCGCGGTTCTTCGATATACTTTTCCATATACATGGCACCGTTGCCAAAAGCGGCTTCGGCTTCCTTGCTGGCGGATTCAAAGTGAGCGGAAAATTCCTCTTCCTTCCAGATAATCCGCATTCCTCTTCCACCGCCACCGGCGGTGGCTTTAATGATCACAGGATATCCGATATCTGCGGCAAGGCGTTTCCCTTCTTCTGCATCTGTCAGCAATCCTTCAGAGCCGGGCACGCAAGGAACGCCGGCTTTTATCATTGTTGCCTTGGCATTCGACTTATCCCCCATTCCATCTATCTGTTCGGGAGTTGCACCGATGAATTTGATCTTATGTTCTGCACAGATCCTGGAGAACTTTGAGTTTTCACTCAGGAATCCGTAACCCGGGTGAATAGCATCTGCATTGGTAATTTCTGCTGCCGAAATAATGCTTGGAATATCGAGGTAAGATTCCTTGCTGGGAGGAGGTCCTATACAAACTGCTTCGTCTGCAAACTTCACATGGAGAGATTCCTTATCCGCCGTGGAATAAACCGCAACCGTTTTGATTCCCATCTCACGGCAGGAACGGATGATACGCATAGCGATCTCACCCCTGTTTGCTATTAAAATCTTTTTAAACATCGTTTCGTCTTCTAAACTCAGTTACGCCACATCCGTCCGCTCCATTCACAGCCTGTTAATTCGGCTCAACCAGGAATAGTGGCTGATCGTATTCCACTGGAGTAGCATCATCTACCAGCACCTTCACGATTCTTCCGGAGATCTCCGCTTCAATTTCGTTGAAAAGTTTCATGGCTTCAATAATACATACCACTTTCCCGGGTTTGATCTCATCCCCTACATTCACAAAGGCAGGTTTATCAGGGCCTGCCTGGCGGTAGAAAGTGCCGATCATGGGAGATTTAATAGTGATCAGCTTGCTGTCGGCTTTCGGAACCGTTTCTTTCTTTGATTCTGCCTGTTTGTTATCCGCAACCGGCGTTGCTGTTGCAGGAGCCACCTGTTGCACGGGTGCAGCAGTCATAACCGGTGCTGCCTGCATAAAAACAGGAGCGTCCTGACCCTTATTTTTTCCATTACCGGTTTTAATGATGATCTTGAAATCTTTGTTCTGCAGCTCCACTTCGCTTACGCCTGACTTGGCTACAAACTTGATCAGATCCTGGATCTCGCTTAGTTTCATTGGATATTGGTCTTTGGTGTGTGACATATTCAGTAGGCCCATTTTAAATAAATGGCACCCCATGTGAAACCTCCTCCGAACGCAGAGAAAATGAGTTTATCTCCTTTCTTCAGCTGTTTCTCATAATCCCATAAAAGCAGTGGAATGGTTCCTGCTGTGGTATTTCCGTATTTCTCAATATTCATCATTACTTTTTCCGGTCCGATTCCCATCCTTTCGGCGGTGGCATCAATGATCCGCTTATTAGCCTGGTGCGCCACCAACCAGGCGATGTCGTTCCCGGTGAGTTTATTTCGCTCCAGAATTTCTGCCGAGATATCGGCCATTCCCTTCACAGCATACTTAAACACAGCCTGCCCCTCCTGATAAATGTAATGAAGCTTTTTGTCGACAGTTTCATGGGAAGGAGGCAAAACAGAGCCCCCCGCTTTCTGATGGAGATGCACGCGCCCCGATCCATCCACTTTCATCACCGAATCCATAATTCCGTATTCTCCGGTAGTTGGCTCCAGCAACACCGCACCGGCGCCGTCTCCGAAAATGATGCAGGTAGCACGGTCGGTATAATCAACAATCGCTGACATTTTATCGGCACCTACCACGAGCACTTTCTTATACCTTCCGGTTTCAATAAATTGTGTGCCGGTAGTAAGCGCGAAGAGAAAACCCGAACAAGCAGCAGCCAGATCGAATCCCCATGCGTTTTTCATCCCGAGTTTATCGCAGATCACGTTAGAGGTAGAAGGAAATACATAGTCCGGTGTTACAGTTGCTACAATAACCAGATCAATCTCCATCGGGTCAAGGTTCTTTTTCCGGAGCAGGTCGCTGATTGCGCCTACTGCCAGATCCGATGCACCTTTTCCCTCACCCTTAAGAATTCGCCTCTCCTTTATGCCAGTTCTTGTTTGAATCCACTCATCATTGGTAGCAACCATTTTCTCCAGTTCCTTGTTGGTCAGCACATAGTCGGGGACATATCCTCCAACGGCAGTGATTGCGGCTCTAATTCTGGTCATATTACTGAAAAGCTTTACTGATGAGTCCTGTTAAACCCGCTTCCGCCACTTCATAGGTTAGTTTCACCATATTCTTAATGGTTTTGGCGTTGGATATGCCATGACCGATAATCACTGTGGAATTAATTCCCAGAATGGGTGTACCACCGTAATTCTCGTAATTGAATCTTTTGAAATAATCGTTGAGAAGCTTATGCTTTGCCATCAGCGTAAAAATGGCTTCTGCTTCCTTGAGTACGATGTTTCCTGTAAATCCTTCACAAACGATCACATCTGCTTTGTCATTGAACAGATCCCTTCCCTCCACATTGCCGATAAAGCAGAAATCCTTTGATTCCTTCATCAAATGGTGGGCCGCCTGCGTTACCAGGTTACCTTTTTCAGCTTCCTCACCAATGTTGAGAAGAGCCACCTTTGGATTTTTGATCTTATAGACGTGTTCCGCGTAAATAGATCCCAGGATACCGAACTGATAGAGTACATCGGGTTTGCAATCGGCATTAATTCCCACATCGAGTATAAGGCCAAATCCGCCGTTTTCTTTGGGAAGCACAGAGGTGATGCTTGGGCGAATTACTCCGGGGATCGTTTTCACGGAAAACATGGAACCCACCAGCATTGCACCGGTGTTGCCTGCAGAAGCAAAACCATCCAGTTTCTTTTCTTTCAGCAGACGGAAGCCAACAGCGATAGACGAGTTTGGTTTTTGTGAAAAGGCTTTAGTCGGATGCTCCCCCATCCCGATCTGGTCAGGAGCGTGTACAATTTCTAACGCAGAAACATCGGCATTCTCCTTTGCCAGGCGCGAGCGGATATCTGCCTCATCACCGATCAGCACCAGCTTTACCGACGGAGGCAGTTCCTTCAGAGCCAATGCTGCACCCCCGATTGTAGCATCAGGTGCGAAGTCGCCTCCGAAAATGTCAAGACCGATTCTCATACCGGGGGATAAGGAGAGCCTTTAAGCTTTCTCCATTACCACTTTCCCTTTATAGTAGAGTTTTCCCTCGTGCCAGTAGGCGCGATGGTAAAGGTGTGTTTCTCCGGTTGCAGGACACACCGCCAGTGTAGGCGCAGTAGCGGTATAGTGCGTTCTGCGCTTGCGGCTACGACTCTTGGATAATCTTCGTTTTGGATTTGGCATGACTTTGTTTTTACGCTACGCGTTATTTAATTTTTATTGACTTCAGTTTATCCCAGCGCTCATCTCTCCCTTCGTCATCTCTTGCGCCGAACTCTTCCAGTTTACTGATCATTTCCCTGTCGCAAAGCGACTCGTCATTCAACACTTCACACGCTACCTTGCGCACCGGCAATGAGAGTTGCACATACTCATTCAGGTAGGGTGCCAGGTCGATCTCCGATTCGGAAGCCGGAAGGGCAATAATCTCCCCATCCTCTTCACGTGTTTCGTCTCCGCCCAGTTTAACAACCAGCTGATGTTCTCCATTCACCGGGAGTGTGCAGGGAATGCCGCAACGGTCGCACTGTGTCCGGAAAGTTCCGCTGATGGTAAAATTGAGCACCAGCATCGTACTTTGCCTTATCAGTTCCAGATCCGCAACAAGTTCCCCTTCCCTTATTTCTGGTGTATGGAAGGCTTCAAAGAACGAATTTCCTAACTCAAACTCAAAGCGGTGGGTTCCAGGCTTTAATCCCGCAAATGGGAGAACATATTTCTTTCCTAATCCCACGCCGCTTCATTTTAAAGGGTCGCAAAAATAGCCTAATCTTTTCAGACCCCAAAAGGGGGCATTCAAAAACCTGGCACGTGAAATTCGGTAAAAAAACGGCAGAAATGGCCATTTTTAACGAAAAAATGGTGCATTTTCGACGAAAATCGCTAAAAATCAGAGATAAATCTTGAAAAGAAGGATAAGTCCCACTCCCAGTGCCATAAGAAAAATATAGAAACCGAGGTATCCGCTTTGCACATAACGGATGATCCCGGAACTCCAACGGACCAGAGAGCCCATGCCGTTTACGATGCCGTCGAAAAACTGGGGATCGGCAACGAGGGAAAGAAATCTTGAAATCTTGTCTAAGGGTCTGGTAATTATAGCGTTATAAATTTCATCTACATAATACTTATTAAACACCACTCTGCTCATAACACCCATTTCCTTTTCGGAGGCAGGAGGAATGATTTCCTTTTTCCGGAATGCCTGGAAAGCAAGATAAATAGCCAGGCCGGCGCAAGAAAGCGTAATTGCAAGAATCGTCCATTCTGTAGTATGGCTTAGGGAAAGTGGAATCATCCTGGAAACCGAATCGCTGAATACGGGTTGCAGGAAATCACCGAGCAGGTGAGGCGCTCCAAAAAGATGGGGAATGCCTACCAGTCCGCCAAGCACAGAAAGAACAGCCAGAATTATAAGCGGGATGGTCATTGATGGCGGCGATTCGTGAATAGGATGTTTGGGGTCTTCATGTCCTCGGAACTTTCCAAAGAAAGTCAGGTAGAACAGGCGGAACATATAGAAGGCGGTGAGCATACTGCCAATCACTCCGAGCAGCCAGTAAATAGGGCTGTGATTAAAAGCATGTGCGAGGATCTCGTCTTTCGAGAAAAATCCGGAGAAAGGAGGAATTCCGGAGATCGCGATGGTTCCAATGGCAAAGACCATGAAGGTAGTGCGGATCCTTCCTTTGAGTCCTCCCATTTTACGAATGTCCTGTTCATGATGCAGGGCATGAATCACACTGCCGGCGGCAAGGAAGAGAAGCGCTTTAAAAAAGGCATGTGTCATCACATGAAATACTGCGCCGGTATAGGCGCCCACGCCGAGTCCGAGGAACATATATCCCAACTGCGACACGGTGGAGTAAGCCAAAACCTTTTTGATATCATTCTGGAATACACCTATAGTTGCGGCAAACAGCGCGGTGATGAGTCCAACCACTGCTACGAATTCCATTCCGGTTGGAGCCAGTGTATACAAGATATTGGAACGAGCTACCATATAGATACCTGCGGTAACCATGGTGGCGGCGTGAATGAGCGCGGAAACCGGTGTAGGGCCGGCCATGGCGTCGGGGAGCCAGGTATAGAGGGGAATCTGCGCACTTTTTCCCATAGCGCCGATGAACAAAAACACGGTAATGGCGATCAGGGTGGGATCATCTGTTCGCATTCCTTTAAGTCCGGCAAAAACTTCAGAATATGTTATCGAATTGAAGTTCACCCAAATCATAAGTATACCGATAATGAATCCCAGGTCACCGATACGATTCATTACAAATGCTTTTCGGGCGGCGTTGTTATATTCCCGGTTTTTGAACCAGAAGCCGATCAGGAGATAAGAACAAAGACCTACTCCCTCCCACCCCACAAACATCAGCAGGTAATTGTCTCCCATCACCAGGAGAAGCATGAAGAAAATGAACAGGTTGAGGTAAGCGAAGAAGC
The DNA here is from genome assembly GCA_020852255.1 of Bacteroidia bacterium. Taxonomy (NCBI): domain Bacteria; kingdom Pseudomonadati; phylum Bacteroidota; class Bacteroidia; species Bacteroidia bacterium. Next base: position 14,873 of record JADZBD010000004.1, read on the forward strand.
GGTTATGTCCCTCATCCTCCTTCATATACCCGGTTGAATAAACATGGATCAGGAATCCGATTCCGGTGATCACAAGGAGAAAGAGAGAAGAAAGCGGATCAATGAGGAATGAAAAATTACTGACAAAGTTGCCCGCCTCTATCCACGAAAAGAGGTGAACCGTGTGCGCATGTTCTCCGGCGTCCAGCAGTTCAAAAAACACACCCAGTGAAACGGCAAAGGAAGCCAGCACCGCCAGGCAGGCTACCGCACCTGAAATTCCCTTACTCATCTTTCCTCCGAAAAATGCGTTTACTGCCCATCCGAGGAGGGGAAACACAGGAATAAGCCAGGCGAGTGCGATCATGCGGTGAAAGAGTAGTTACAGAACTGATTTACCATTTAAGTTTATTGAGAAAGCTGATATCAGTGGTGCCGATACTGCGGTAGACCATCATCAGTATCGCTAGTCCTACGGCTACTTCCGCCGCGGCCACCACCAGAACAAAAAATACGAAGACTTGCCCGGCCGCATCACCCAGGTAATTGGAGAAGGCCACCATAAGAAGATTCACGGCGTTCAGCATCAGCTCCACGCACATAAAGACAATAATGGCATTGCGGCGGATGAGTACGCCCAACACGCCTATACAAAAAAGTACCACACTCAGGGTGATGTACCAGTTGACCGGCAGTGCGATCTTTGCAATTACAGGTTCCATACGTTCTATTTCACTTCCCGTTTTCCCAACAAAACAGCTCCTACCATTCCGGCGAGGAAAAGTACAGAGGATATCTCGAAGGGAAGAAGAAATTGCTTGAATAACACATCGCCCAGGTTCTCGACCAATCCAATTTGCTGCCCGCCCTGTATTGTCATTTCCGCATTGGCTCCCACGGCTCCGGATAAAACCAGTACCAGAAGTCCGGCCGGCAGTGCGAATAACAACTTGGTCATGAATTCCCGCCTGGGTTCACTTTCTTTATTCAGATTCAGCATCATAATCACATAGAGGAACAAGACCATAATAGCTCCCGCATACACCATAATATGCACAGCAAAGAGGAATTGTGCATTGAGGAGAAGATAATGTCCCCCTATGCAGAAAAAGGTCATGATCAGGTAAAGCACGCTGTGCACCGGATTACGTGAAAGCACCACCATAAGCGCGCAGGCGATGGCCAGAAACGAGAGTCCGTAAAAAGCGTATTCCGTAAGCAGGTCGGCGTTCATCAGCGGTTATGTGCGTATCGGTTATTTTTTTTGAATTCAAGAACATTGGCCGTTTGTCGTTTTGTTACATCCGTCCGTTTGTCGGCAGAAACACCTTCCACCAGGATATTTTTCCCGAACACCAGGACTCCTCTCTTATAGAGGGCGGGAGGCATACGGTCCGTCAGAAAGATGGCTTCTTTGGGACAGGCTTCCTCACAATCGCCGCAGAAGATACACCGGAGCATATTTATCTCATAAACGGCGGCGTACTTTTCTTCCCTGTAAAGGTTTTCTTCACCGGGCTTACGTTCCGCCGCGGTCATGGTAATGGCTTCAGCCGGACAGGCTACGGCGCAGAGGCCGCATGCGGTACAACGCTCTCTTCCCATTTCATCCCGTTTTAGCACATGCTGTCCGCGGTAAGTAGCTGCGAATGGACGCTTTACTTCCGGGTAACTCACGGTAGCTTTCCGCCTGAAAAAGTGGCTCAGTGTAATTAGCATACCGCTGAAAATAGCCGGGAGGTAGATGCGCTCCAAAAGCGTCATTTCCTTTTTCACCACTATTATCGATCGGTTGGTCAGGTTTGCCATCACAATTGCCTTAATAGTATTATTGCCCCCGTAATAAGAATATTCAGAACAGCGAGCGGAAGCAGCACCTTCCATCCGAGGTTCATCAGCTGATCGTAACGGAACCGGGGAAGTGTCCAACGCACCCAGAGGAAAAGGAAAATAAAGAAACAGACCTTCATCATCATCACTCCGAAACTCACCACGCTGATCCACAAAGGATCGGTCACATAATTGTAGATAACCGGGAAGTTGTATCCGCCGAAGTAGAGCGTACTGATCACCGCAGCGGAAATAAACATATTAATATATTCCGCGAACAGGTAGAAGCCCAGTTTCATGGAGGAGTATTCTGTATGATATCCTCCGACCAACTCCGATTCGCATTCAGGAAGATCAAAGGGGGCGCGGTTAGTTTCCGCAAAGGCGCAAATAATAAAGATCAGGCAACCAAGGGGCTGATAGAGAACGTTCCAGTGCCATCCCAGCTGTTGCTCTGCGATTTGCCCTACACTGAGCGTGCCGGTGATCATGATCAGCGCGATGAGCGAAAGCCCCATGGCTAATTCGTAGGAAATCATCTGTGAAGAAGCGCGCAACGCACCGAGCAGTGAATATTTGTTATTGGAAGCCCATCCGCCGATCATAATTCCGTATACGCCCACAGATACCACGCCCAGTAAATAGAGTATTCCAATATTTACGTCTGTTGTCTGGATAGGATAATGAGTTCCGTCCGTGGCAACATAATCCTTTCCCCATGGTATAACCGCTCCGGTCATCAGGCATGTAAACATGGCGATTCCCGGACCGAGAATGAATAAAAACAAATTCGCCCGGTTGGGAATAAACTCTTCCTTCATAAACATTTTCACTCCGTCGGCCATGGGCTGCAGAATACCAAAAGGGCCTGCGCGATTCGGACCAAGACGATCCTGGAGGAAGGCGGCTACTTTTCGCTCCGCATACGTAGTATACATTGCAATCACCAGAGAGAGCGTGAAAACTCCCAGCACCAGCAACACCTTGTATATTAAAAAACTCAGTTCCATTCCTATTTGTTATTGGGATCCAGAGCGCCCTCACCCAATTGAATCCTTTTCCCTTCCAGGTTTTTGCGCGGTTTATCTGTCTTTTTGTGGCCCTCTTTCAACTCGTAATGATTTGCGGAGATCACGGAGTGGCGGTCTATGTGGCTGGGACCTTCAATGACCCAATCCGAGGTAAGCTTGTGTTCGAAGCGGCAGGAATTGCAGATCCAGCCCGGTTTGCCGTCAAAGGTCTGCACTTCGCCCCACTGATCTTTACGCGCGGTAACGCGCAAAACTTCCTCTCCTTTGTACCATAGGCGAACTTTACCGCAGCACTTATCACAACTTCTGTGCGCATCCACCGGTTTTGTAAACCAAACCCTGTTCTTGAAGCGGAATGTCATGTCGGTAAGTGCGCCCACCGGACACACATCAATCATATTTCCGCACATTTCGTGTTCCACTGCATTTTTAATGTAAGTTGAGATCTCCGCTACGTCCCCGCGGTACATTACACCGTGAACCCTTCCCGGGCACAGCTGATCGGCCACTTTAACACAGCGGTAGCAAAGGATGCAGCGGTTAACGTGCAGCTTGATATATTTTCCGATATCCGTCATTGGAAATGTCCGGCGCTTGAACTCATAGCGTGTACGGGCCTTTCCGTGTTCATACCCCAGGTCCTGCAAGTGACATTCGCCGGCCTGATCGCAAATCGGGCAATCCAGTGGGTGATTGATCAGCAGAAATTCCACCACACCGGCTCTTGCCTCCTGAAGGTCGGGTGCGGTCATGTTCTGCACTTCCATTCCGTCCATCACCGTTGTACGGCAGGAAGCCACCGGCTTGGGCATTGGGCGCGGGTCTTTTTCAGATCCCTTCGTCACTTTCACCAGGCAGGTACGGCAGTAGCCTCCGGAAGTTTTCAGATGAGAGTAATAACACATGGCCGGCGGTACTACATTTCCTCCGATCATGCGTGCCGCATTCAGGATGGTGGTACCATCCGGAACCTCTATGGTTTTGCCGTCTATTGTAACTTTTGCCATCAGGCTTCCTGTAACTTATGAATGCGGTAATAATGTTTCACGTCCTTTATTCCTTTAGGGTTCTTCACGTATTCTTCAAATTCTGCTCTGAAATGGCGGATAGCGGAGGCTACGGGCCACGCGGCGGCATCGCCCAGCGGACAAATGGTTTTGCCTTCGATCTTACTTTGAATGTCCCACAGCAGATCAATATCCTCCAGAGTACCGTGCCCGTCAAGGATCTTATGCAGGATTTTCTCCATCCATCCTGTTCCCTCGCGGCAGGGTGAACACTGTCCGCAGGATTCATGATGATAAAAGCGGGAAAAATTCCACAAATTCTTTACGATGCTGGTATCCTCGTCCATTACAATAAATCCTCCGGAACCCAGCATGGTGCCGGTGGCGAAACCTCCGTCGGCCATAGATTCATACGTCATCAGGCGCGGTTCTCCCTTTGCTGTTTTCAGGATCAGATCCGCGGGCAGTATGGGAACAGAAGATCCTCCGGCAACCACCGCCTTCAGTTTCTTTCCGTTTCTGATTCCACCGCAATATTTTTCTGAGTAGATGAATTCTTCCACGGGCACACCCATTTCAATTTCATACACTCCCGGTTTGTTGATATGACCACTGGCAGAGATGAGCTTCGTGCCTGTGGATTTTCCAACTCCGATCTTCGCATATTCATCACCGCCCTGCATTACGATAGGAACCACTGCTGCAATAGTTTCCACATTATTCACCACGGTAGGGCATCCGTATAATCCTGCCACTGCAGGGAAGGGTGGTTTGATACGCGGATTGCCTCTTTTACCTTCGAGTGATTCAAGCAATGCCGTTTCTTCCCCGCAGATATATGCGCCGGCTCCTACCTGAACATACAAATCGAGCGAATAATCAGTTCCCAGAATATTCCTGCCCAGCCAGCCGGCGGCGTACGCTTCTTCGATCGCCTTTTCAAGAATACGCGAAACATAAAAATATTCCCCGCGGATATAAATGAAAGAGGTATTTGCACCCAGCGCGTAGCTGGCAGTAATCATTCCTTCCACCAGCAGGTGAGGGATTCGTTCCATGAGGTACCGATCCTTGAAAGTACCCGGTTCTGATTCGTCTGCGTTGCAGACAAGATAGCGCGCCACTCCCGGAGGTTTGGCCAGGAAACTCCATTTCATTCCTGTTGGGAAGCCCGCTCCTCCTCTTCCGCGAAGCCCGGATTTCTTCACCTCTTCAGTGACGGCGTCGGGCGCCATCGTTTTCAGGGCTTTTTCCACAGAAGCATATCCCCCCTGTTGCCGGTATACTTCGTAACTCTGTATACCCGGCACATCGTTGTGTGTAAGAAGCAGTTTGCGGCTCATTGGTTCCGGGGTTCAGGAGTATCAGTATACGATTTTCTTTTTCCGTCCTTTTTAAAACGATCCATCAGCTGATCCACTTTGTCCAGGGTAAGATTTTCATAATAATCTGCTCCTACCTGCATCATCGGCGCGGTTCCGCAGGAACCCAGGCATTCTACGGTTTTAAGGGTGAACATCCCGTCCTTGCTGGTTTCACCTGGTTTGATGCCATATTTCTTGCCGAAATGAGCCACTACATCCTCAGCACCCAACATCCAGCACGAAGAAGTACGACACACCTCTATTACACACTTCCCGACCGGTTTCAGGTTAAACATAGAATAAAAGGAGGCCACTTCGTACACCTCCACCGGCTGGATGCGTAACAATGAAGCCACATAGTCCATCACTTCCGGGCTCAGCCAACCGTCGAATTCCGCCTGCGCGATATGCAGTACAGGAATCAGCGCTGATTTCTGCTTCCCTTCCGGATACCTCCGGATGATCTTCTGTACGAGCTCGAGTGTCTCGGAATTGAAAGCTATATTTCTGTTACTCATTTTCCAGTATTCGTATCCTGCTCTATATTCATCTGTATCCTTCCCTGAAGACAGGGGTCAGGCATCCAGCTCGCCTGCGATTACATTCATTGAACTCATGGTAAGGATGGCATCGCTCAGCATACCTCCTTTAATCATCTCCGGATATGCCTGGTAGTAAATGAAGCAGGGTCTCCGGATATGCATACGGTACGGGGTTCTTCCCCCGTCGCTTACCAGATAAAAACCTAACTCACCGTTACCGGCTTCAACAGAGTGATAGACTTCCCCTTTCGGCACCTCGTTCTCTCCCATCACAATCTTAAAGTGATAGATGAGCGCCTCCATGCTGTTATAAACTTCTTCTTTCGGAGGAAGGTAAAATTCGGGCAGAACCGCGTGAAAATCTCCATCAGGCATATTTTTGATCGCCTGTTCTATGATGCTGTAGGATTCCCACATTTCCTGCTGGCGTACCATAAACCGGTCGTACACATCGCCGTTGGTTCCTACCGGTATTTTAAAATTAAAATCGCTGTAGGAGGAATACGGATTCATAACACGTACATCGTAATCCACACCTGCGGCACGAAGGTTAGGGCCTGTAAATCCATAGTTCAGCGCACGTTCGCCGGAGATCGGTCCCGCACCGATAGTCCGGTCCATAAAAATACGGTTCCGTTCCACCAGGTTGCTGAACTCCTTCATTTTAGCAGGGAAATCCTTCATGAAGCGATGGATTTTTTCCCAGGCCTTGGGAGAGAAATCCCGCTCCATTCCGCCGATACGGCCAATGTTTGTAGTAAGCCGTGCTCCGCAGATCTCTTCAAAGATCTCATAGATCTGTTCTCTGCTCTGGAAGAAATAAAGAAACCCTGTCATGGCACCGGTATCAACTGCGATCACGGTATTACAAATGATGTGATCTGCAATGCGGGACAGTTCCATAATAATAACACGCAGGTATTCTGCACGTTTAGGAATTTCCGCTCCGATCAGTTTCTCCACCGTCATGTGCCATCCCATATTATTTATTGGAGAGGAGCAATAATTCAAACGATCCGTAAGTACCGTAATCTGGTAATAGGGTTTCCGTTCTGCGATTTTTTCAAATGCGCGGTGTATATATCCTACGGTTGGTTCCGCATCGAGAATAATCTCGCCGTCCATTTTCAGCACATTCTGGAAAATCCCGTGCGTAGCCGGATGTGTGGGGCCAAGATTAAGAATGGTGTATTCTCTTTCCTCTCCCGTACGAGGATCAATGAATGTATTCCTGTTTGTATAAACCTCCTCGCTCATCGTCCGAACATTGCATCATTTTTATCTGACCGACCGCCGTCCTCTACTCGGTATTCCTTACGCATTGGATAATAATTCATTTCATCCATGTTCAGAATCCGCTTCAGGTTGGGATGTCCGGTAAAGCGTATGCCGAAAAAGTCGTATTCCTGTCGCTCCTGCCAGTTGGCAGAGGCAAAAATACCGGTGAGGGAAGGTACGGTAGGATCCGAAACCGGAAAAAATGTTTTGATCCTGATCCGGTGGTTTTTCGGAAGGTTATGAAACTGGTACATTACACCTAATTCCTTTCCTTTCTGTTCAGGAAAATGCAAACCGCAAAGGGTAGTGAGAAACCGGAAGCCCATATCGGGGTCATCGTATAGGAAACGGGCGATCTCCTCTATTTTATCCCGCTTCACTTCAAAGACCGGAAAGTCATAATCCATTGATGAGGCCAGAATGGCATCGCCAAACGTTGCTTTCAGTCTATCGCCTACCGATACAAGAAGTTCGCTCATTATTCCAATCCGTATTTTGACATCAATTGCCTGTAGGCCTCTGAATTTCTTCTGCGGAGGGATTCCTTTCCCACCAGATCCTGAATACGCAGCAGTCCTTCGATCACCTGTTCCGGACGCGGAGGACAACCGGGGATATAGACATCTACCGGGATGATCCGGTCAATTCCCTGCAACACACTATACGAGTCAAAAACGCCTCCGCTGCAAGCGCAGGCACCCATGGATAAAACCCATTTGGGTTCTGCCATTTGTTCATAAACCTGTCGCAGGATAGGAGCCATTTTTTTTGCAATCGTTCCCATCACCATCAGAAGATCCGCCTGGCGCGGTGAAAAACTCAATCGCTCCGAACCGAATCTTCCAAGATCATAGGTAGAAGCCATGGTTGCCATAAATTCAATTCCGCAACAGGAAGTAGCAAACGGCAGAGGCCAGATCGAATTTTTGCGGGCCAGGCCCACCGCACGGTCAAGAGAGGTAGCAAAGAATCCGGTTCCTTCAACACCTTCCGGTGCCGTTACAACATTATAATCCGCTGGTTTAGAAAGCATCGTCATAAACTACTCCCACTTTAAAGCACCCTTTTTCAAAATATAAAAGAAACCGACCATAAAAAAGAGGATGAAGGTGGCCATTTCAATGAATCCCAACCAGCCCAAATCTTTGAATTTCACCGCCCAGGGATACATAAAGATGACTTCCACATCAAACAATACGAAGAGGATGGCTACTAAAAAATATTTGATAGAAAAAGGGATTCGGGCATTTCCATGCACAGGAATACCACATTCAAAAGTGTCATTCTTTACCTCTGTTTTACGTTTCGGACCCAGCACATGAGTTGCAAAAAGGGCGACCACCACGAAGCCGGCGGCAACAATTGCTGTAATGACAATAGGGAGGTAAGCCGTTAGTGAATTTCCTTCCATAAAGGAGTGAAATAGAGCTACAAGTTTAATGATTACTCCGCTTGGATTGACAGGGGGGAAGGTTTTTTAGACCAGGTGGCTCCTGATTAGGATAAATCCTTGTAAAATAGGGGGTTAACCTACGTTTTTCCCATTCATCTGCATGATCTCCGTCAGGTTCTTACGAACGAGGTCGGGAACCTTGCAACCGGAGGCCGGATAGCCGACAGGAATGAGCAAAAACGGCTTCTCATTTTCCGGTCTCTGAAGGATACGTGCGAGAAAATTCATCGGACTTGGAGTGTGTGTAAGGGCCACAAGTCCTGCCTGATGAACAGCCATGAGTAAAAAGCCGCAAGCGAGCCCCACACTTTCCTGAACATAATAATTCTGTCGTTTCTTTCCTTCAATGATCTCATAGGGTCTTTTAAATACCACGATCAGGGCAGGAGCGATTTCGAGGAACGGCTTTCTGAAATCAGTTCCCAGGGGTTCCAGATCTTCCAGCCACTCCTCGCTCATGCGGTTTTCATAGGATGCCTTTTCTTCCCTTTCCGCTTCCTCCCTTATTTGCCTTTTGATTTCCGGATCGGTGACCAGGTGAAAATTCCATGGTTGTTTATGCGCGCCGGAAGGAGCGGTTGATGCGGTACGGATGATATCTTCAAGAACCGAAAGAGGCACCGGCCGGTCGGAATAATCCCGCACTGTTCTTCGCGTATCGGCCCATTGATAAAATTCGCGTGCCCGGTGTATCATTTCATCCTCGGGATATTCACGGTGTACAAAGGGGATCAGGGGAAGTTTGTGAGAGCTCATGCTCAAAGGAACTGCAATTAAGTTAAATTTACAATCTTTGTCCTGTGAAACGGCTGATCATCTTCGCTTCCGGTGAAGGAACGAATGCGGAACAACTCATTCAGCATTTCCGGAAGAATAAAAAAGCGGAAGTGCTATGGGTGATAACCAACCGGCTTTGCGGTGCGGTTAAGCGTGCATTACAGGCAGATGTACCGGTACTGATTCTGGACCGGCGAGATTTTTTCAGGGATCCGAAATTTATCCGGTTTATTCAGAAACAGCAGCCGGATCTGATCGTGCTTGCAGGATTTCTATTGCTTGTGCCGAAAGAGCTGATCGCTGCATTTCCCGGAAAAATCATCAACATCCATCCTGCCTTGCTTCCGAAGTACGGGGGGAAAGGCATGTACGGTGAGAATGTTCACAAAGCCGTGATCGCCGCAGGAGAAAAAGAGAGCGGGATCAGTATTCACGAAGTAAACGAAAAATTTGACGAAGGCAGAATACTGTTTCAGGCCGCGTGTGCTGTTGAGCCGGCCGACACCCCGGAGACCCTCGGGGCCCGCATTCACGCGCTGGAGTATCTTCATTTCCCTGCTCAGATCGGCAAAATTCTCGGCGTTTAATCCATCCCTTTCTTTATTAGCTCTTTCCCGAAATATCCCGGGAAGAATTGATCGTACCATTGTCCGGTATGAAAAACACAATACGCTTTGGTATTTTCTCTGTTAGCTATTAAAGGACCCGGTGGCGCTGTGCGGACCTAAAACAGGTAGTAAAAGCAGATAGTTCTCAGTTTTCTATTTGATCACTGCCCCATCCACCGCTCCATCACCCGGCGTTACAAAACGCAGACTTCCGTCCGGATTTTCCGCCATCAGGATCATACCCTTCGACTCAATACCGCGTATCTTCCTTGGCGCCAAATTCACAAGAACACTTACCTTCTTCCCAACAATTTCTTCCGGTTTAAAGAACATTGCTATTCCGGAAACCACGGTACGCTGATCCAGACCGGTATCCAGTTTAAGCTTCAGCAACTTGTCGGCACCCGATACTTTTTCTGCTTCGAGTATTACTCCTGTACGAATGTCCATTTTAGAAAAATCATCATACGTGATTTCCTGCTTTCCGGGAAGGATTCCCTCCGGTGCGGCGCTGGTTTCGTTCATTCTTTTTGTTTCGAGTAGTTTGTTCACCTGTTCCACAATCGCAGGATCTTCTATTTTTTCGAAAAGCAACTTGGCTTCTGCTATCCGGTGCCCTTTGAGCAGCAGATCGGTACGGGCAGCATCCGACCACCGGTAACCTTTCAATTTCAGCATTTCTCTCAACTTGTGTGCGGAGAAAGGCATAAACGGCTCCATCAGCAGTGACAATCCGGCGCAGATCTGTAGTGATATGTTCATAACCGTTCGCACTCTTTTCTCGTCTGAGGACTGTAACTTCCATGGTTCGTTATCGGCCAGGTATTTATTTCCGGCACGCGCCAGATTCATGAATTCAGTGAGTGCTTCGCGAAATCGAAACGCCTCCAGTGAGGCGGATATCCGTGACGGAAAGGCGGCGATATCCTCCAACAACAAGAGATCGTTCCGGGTGTATTCCTCCGCTCCGGGAACCTCTCCACTGTAGAATTTATGTGTAAGTACGAGCGTTCTGTTCACAAAATTTCCGAGAATAGCAACCAGTTCACTGTTGTTTCTCGATTGGAAATCCTTCCAGGTAAAATCATTGTCCTTCGTTTCCGGTGCATTGGCGCACAGGACGTAACGCAGCACATCCTGCTTGCCGGGAAAATCCCTGAGGTATTCGTGCAGCCAGACCGCCCAGTTACGGGAGGTAGAAATCTTATCGCCTTCCAGGTTGAGAAATTCATTGGCCGGAACATTGTCGGCCCACCGGTATTCGCCGTGTGCCATCAGCATAGCGGGGAAAATAATACAGTGAAATACAATATTATCCTTCCCGATAAAATGGATGATCCGCGAATCTTCTCTTTTCCAGTATTTTTCCCAATCAGCAGTAAGTTCCCGGGTTGCAGATATGTATCCGATAGGTGCATCAAACCACACATACAGCACCTTGCCTTCGGCTCCAGGTAACGGAACTTTCACTCCCCAATCAAGATCACGGGTCATAGCGCGAGGCTGAAGTCCGGCGTTTAACCATGATTTGCACTGGCCAAAAACATTACTCTTCCATTCCGGATGACTATTAATATACTCCCCGATCCGAGTCTGCATTTTATCCAGCGGAAGAAACCAGTTCTTTGTCTTTCTCATCACCGGTTTTTCCCCACTCAATGTAGACCTGGGGTTCAGAAGTTCCGTAGGGCTCAGGGATGTTCCGCACTTTTCACACTGATCTCCGTACGCGTTGTCGTTACTGCACTTCGGACAGGTTCCCACAATGTAACGGTCTGCAAGAAACTGTTGTGCCTTTTCATCATAGTACTGTTCGGTTACCTCTTCGGTAAAAACTTTTTTATCATACAGTGTTTTAAAGAAGGAAGATGCCGTTTCATGATGGGTCTTACCGGACGTTCGGGAATAAATATCGAAGGCAATGCCGAATTCGCTGAACGAATCCTTCATCATCTGGTGGTATTTATTCACTACCTCTTGCGGAGTAATATTCTCCTTACGTGCTTTGATTGTGATGGGAACGCCATGTTCATCGGAACCACAGATAAATTTTACATCCTCCCCTTTCAGGCGCAGGTAGCGCACGTAGATATCCGCAGGCAGATAACAACCGGCCAGATGACCAATATGCACCGGACCATTTGCGTACGGTAATGCTGCAGTTATCAGATGTCTCTGAAATTTCACACCGCAAAGTTAAGAATTTCAGTGTGTTATGATAAGTTCAGGCAGGAATATCCTTGGTAAACGGAAGATTCATACTGGTAAAATCAGGCGGGAGCGGTCTCGTCGTGTTCAAAGCAATCCAGCAATATCTCCTGATTCATTATCTCCTTCTTGAGTTTTTCACAATAAAGACTTTGCTGCCGGGGCGAATAATGTGTGCATGTGGTACACATACGCTGACGTCGGATCACCCCGTCCTTACGGAGTCCGGTTAACGCTTTAACCAGACAATCGAACATGCGAGACTTCTCTTCAGTGGAATGACCGGCGAGTAAATTATGAAGCGGTGATGAAAAATGTTCCAGCTGGCCGGCCATATGTTTACCCTGCCTGGTCAGTTTAATATAAAAACTTCTGGAGTCTGCAGAGGTGGGCTCCTTTTGGATCAGTTTCTTTTTTACCAGCGTTTTCACCACTTCGGAGATGGTGGGTTTGCTCATGGCGAACTCCTCTGAAAGACACGTAATGGTGCAGTGGCCGCGATCATGGTAATTGAGAAAAATCAATAGCTGTACCTGGATCGGACTGAGCTTGTGCTTTTTCCCGGCTTCCCAAAGCATCACCCGAAAGGATTCCGAGATGCGCTCCAGTGCTACTACAATGCGCGCATCGAGATCGCGGAACTGCAGAGAGGGATCATAGGGGGAGGTCATGCGGGAATAAATTTATAATAATCGGCGGAATATCTGAAGACCTGCTTACTTTTGATTATGATTTTGCCACCATACCTCACCAGGGGAGATACGGTACATCTGGTAGCTCCGGCGAGGAAAGTCACTGAAACTGAGATAGCCGGAGGGATTTTACGACTTGTGGATGAAGGATTTAATGTTGTAACATCGAAAAATTTCTACAAAGAATCACACCAGTATGCGGGTACCGATGAGGAGCGGACGGCGGATCTGCAGAACGCGCTCGACGATCCCGGGGTGAAGGCCATTATATGTGCACGGGGAGGATATGGAACACTGCGGGTCCTCGACACGCTTGATTTCGGAAAATTTAACAAACATCCGAAGTGGCTGGCGGGTTTCAGTGACATTACGGTGCTTCATGCCCGTCTGCAGAGATTAGGATACGCCAGTATTCACGGACCACTGCTTATCAATTTTTCTAAAGATGAGTATGCAGCGGATCTGCTGATGGAGATGTTGAAAGGCGGGAACACAACGATCAGTTCCCCACCCCATGACCTCTCGATACCCGGTAAGGTGAACGGAGTAATCACCGGAGGAAATCTATCCCTTCTTTACGCCCTTCAGGGCAGTGCCGACATGCCGGATCTGAGGGGAAAAATTCTTTTCATTGAAGACCTGGACGAATACTTGTATCACATGGATCGCATGATGCGTTCTCTTTGGCGTTCAGGTACCTTTAAGGGTGTTGCAGCGGTAATCATAGGAGGGATGAGCGATATGAAAGACAATCCGGTGCCATTCGGTAAACCCGCAGAAGAAATCATCAGGGAAATGTTGGAACCCTTAGGTGTTCCTCTTTGTTTCGGATTTCCTTCAGGTCATATTTTACCGAACACACCCATTAAGTTCGGCGTTGAAGCTGAACTTTCAGTTTCGGAAAAGGGCGGAATCCTTCGGTTTATGAAATAAAAAAAACCCGGAATCTCTCCCGGGGTCTGTCTGATGTTCGAATAGCTTACTTGTCAAATTTTGTATATCCGGCGGGGATGCTAAACAAACCGGCATCAACCGCTTTCTTTTCCACCTTCGTGGCATCCATAGTCTCAGTTACTTTGCCATCCATGGCGCTCAGTGTGGAGTACATCGGAAACATGCCGTCCATTCCGGGAATCTGCTGGAAATAAACCGAAAACTTGTCTTTACGATTAAGCACCTTCAGCATTTTTGAGAAAAAGTTGAATTTGCCTGCCGCCACCCAGTGGCTAACGATCGTATTCTCCGTGGAATTAGTCACTTTATATTCCACGCACTTGTACCCATTGATGGTCTTGGTATTCTTGGTCTTTTCTACCTTACACTCTCCTGCCGGCTTGGAAGGCGCCGGTGTTTTCTGTTCCAGGTACATTTTACGCTCGTGGCTCAGAGAGGTCATGGTTCCCGCCTTCAGGTCGATCAGAAAAGTACCTTCTACTTTTCCTGTCTTACTGTTCAATTCGTCAATACGTACCTTATCACCCTTAATGTAGTACAGGTAGTTAATGGTATCGTAGGCCGTTTTCTTGCTGAAGGCGATGGTACCTTCGAACTGGGCAAATGCTCCTAACGTAAAGGCAGTGAGGAGCAGAATGGAAAAGATCTTTTTCATGAATTTTTTCTGTTTGGGGTTACTAAAGTACTATTTTTTTCAGTGGTGGCAAGAACCGTACCAGCCGGCGGAAAGAGGCCCGGCTTTAAACCCTGCATGTCTCATAAGTGTTTAGTAATCCGACAGTTATTTGGCTCGGAGAAGGGTTCTCAGAACCAGACGGATTTGAAATGAGATGACTTCCTTATTTCGAAGAAAAAACATGACAGAACATCTGGAACTGGGAAAGCAGGGAGAAGATCTTGCCTGTGCCTGGTATGAAAAAAGGGGCTACAAAGTGATGGCCCGGAACTGGCGGCTGAAAAAACTGGAATGTGACCTCATCCTGAGCAATGATCTGTTTGTGGTATTTGCCGAGGTAAAAACACGGAGCAACATCTCATTCGGGGAACCTCAGGTATTTGTGACACATGAAAAGCAGCTCAATCTTCTTCGTCTTGCCAATTTCTATATGCAGATTCACGCTATTGACAAAGAAGCGCGGTTCGACATCGTTTCCGTTGTGCTGGGGTGTGGAATCGAAAAAACCGAGGTTTTCGAAGACGCTTTTAATGCTGTTAGCGTCAATATGAGGGGAAAGCGGAGGAATTAAAAGTTACCTTTGCCGAATGGAAAAAGATGAAAACAGATCGGAAGGCAAAGGCCGGAGATCAGATGGCGGAAAACGAAAGGGAGCGTTCGGCAGAGATAATAAAAAACCATTCAGGAAAAAATTTGAGAGCGGCGGCGACAGAAAACCTTTCAGGAAAAGCTCTGACCGCGACGGAGATAAAAAACCTTTCAGGAAAAGTTTTGGCCGCGACGGAGATAAAAAACCCTTCAGGAAAAGTTTTGGCCGCGACGGAGATAAAAAACCCTTCAGGAAAAGCTTTGACCGCGATGGAGATAAAAAACCTTTCAGGAAAAGCTTTGACCGCGACGGCGATAAAAAACCCTTCAGGAAAAGTTTTGGCCGCGACGGCGATAAAAAACCCTTCAAGAAAAGCTTTGACCGCGACGGCGATAAAAAACCCTTCAGGAAAAGCTTTGACCGCGACGGAGATAAAAAACCCTTCAGGAAAAGCTTTGACCGCGACGGAGATAAAAAACCTTTCAGGAAAAGCTTTGACCGCGACGGAGATAAAAAACCCTTCAGGAAAAGCTTTGACCGCGATGGAGATAAAAAACCTTTCAGGAAAAGCTTTGACCGCGATGGAGATAAAAAACCTTTCAGGAAAAGCTTTGACCGCGACGGAGATAAAAAACCTTTCAGGAAAAGCTTTGACCGCGATGGAGATAAAAAACCCTTCAGGAAAAGTTTTGACCGCGACGGAGATAAAAAACCCTTTTCAAAATACCAGCAAAATGAGGGATCCTTCAAAAAGAGGTATGAAAAACGAGGGGATAAGGAGACATTCAAGGAACAAAAAAAGGCTTTTCTGAATGAGGAGTATAAAGCAGAGGAAGGGGAGATTCGCCTGAACAAATACATAGCACATGCGGGAGTATGTTCCCGTCGGGAAGCCGATGAATTAATTAAAGCAGGGGCGGTGAAAGTGAACGGCGAAGTGGTTACCGAAATGGGATTCAAGGTAAAAGCCGGGGACGTTGTGAATTTCGGAGGCGAACCGTTAAAATCGGAGCGTAAAGTATACCTTCTGTTGAACAAGCCAAAAGATGTTATAACCACCACCGATGATCCGCAGGGAAGAGACAATGTGATGAACCTGGTGAGGAAAGCCTGCCGGGAGAGGATCTATCCGGTAGGAAGACTGGACAGGGCTACAACCGGGGTCTTACTTTTCACGAATGATGGTGAGCTCACCAAAGTACTTACCCATCCCAAACACCGCGTACCAAAAATGTACCATGTGGTGCTGGATAAAACACTGACCAAA
Organism: Bacteroidia bacterium; assembly: GCA_020852255.1. Lineage (NCBI taxonomy): Bacteria > Pseudomonadati > Bacteroidota > Bacteroidia > Bacteroidia bacterium. The sequence goes on from JADZBD010000004.1 coordinate 31,128, forward strand.
TTTGATTTCGAAGCCATTCAGAGCGGGGTAAAACTGGAAGATGGGGTGATCGCTGCAGACGTCATTGACTATATTGGCGACGGCAGCAACAAGCGCGAAATCGGTCTGGAGATCCATTCCGGGCGAAACCGCATTGTACGGAGGCTCTTCGAACATCTTGGTTATAAGGTGACTAAACTGGACAGGGTCATGTTTGCCGGGCTAACCAAAAAAGACACACCCAGAGGAACCTGGAGGTTCCTTACAGAGAAGGAGATAGGCTTTTTAAAGATGTACCGGCCGAAGGAAGAGCGAGCAGGCGGTTAATGGCCGGCAGACTGTAAATGAAACCTTTTGTTGATAATCCCGTTCAAGTTTTACCTGAACCTGCTGTCCGCATGAGCATTATCTACCCCGAAATTTGCCTCTGCATATGCAAACACCCGGAGACCTGCCTCCTCCCCGCTCCTTCAGTTGGTTACGCCTGCTGAGGCGTTTGCTTCTTTGGTTACTTTTTTCATTTCTACTGCTCCTTGTCGCTGCATTCATCCTGCTCAAAGTGTATGAGGATGATATAAAAAACTACGCCATTGGGGTAATGAATGAACGGCTGGCCACGCCCGTGCTAATTCATCCCGAAGATATTGACGTAACCTTATTCTCCTCCTTTCCTTACGCCGCGGTCGACTTCCGCAACATGAGTGCACTGGACGCCTGGGATGGAAAAAAAGATACCCTTTTTCGCGCCGGTCTCATCGCTCTGCGGTTTAATGCCCTGCAGCTGTTCAAGGGTGACCATACGTTCAGGGAACTTGCCATTGAAAACCTGGATTTTAACCTGAAGATTGACTATAAGGGCCGGAATAACTTTTCCATCTTTAAAGAAAGCAGAGATAGTAATGCCGCAGGATCCTTCCGTATTAAACTCGAAACCATCCACCTCAGCAATTCGCGTATCCGGTATACGGATCAAAGAGAAAATTTTCATCTTGACATAAAAACCGGGGTAACTGAAATGTCCGGCGATTTTACCTCTGCTCAATACGAACTAATGGTTCATTCCAATCTGCTGATCCGTGAACTGCGGTCCGACAGCACCAGCTACCTTGAAGATAAACCGGCGGATCTGGAATTTACCTTCGACGCATTACAAAATACCTACACTATCCGCGAAGGATCTGTTAAACTGGCAGATCTGCTGCTGCGTGCAGAAGGATCTTATAGCACAGGAAAAAATACGGATAACATCCGGGTGACCCTGAAAGGAGAAGAAATGGATATTGCATCTGTGTTGTCATTGTTACCATCCCGTCTTACTGAAAAAACAAAAGGTTACGCTTCTGATGGTGATTTTTTCTTCACCGCCGAGATCAGCGGTGATCCCTCTCGTCCCGTGGTCGCCTCCTCCTTTGGTATCCGCAACGGCACCATCACAGAAAGGGAATCTTCTGTAACACTTGATCACGTAGAACTGAACGGGGAATATATAAACAGGGACTTGAAGGATGCGAAAAAGAACCTCACCATTCCCGCCGAGTTGAAGATCAGGTCCTTTTCTGCCGGGATCGGCGGCGGAAAGATCGCCGGCAACCTGCGGATTGGAAATTTTGATCACCCGAACGCTGCATTTACACTGGAGGGCAGCATTGGACTTAAAGATTTGCAGGGCTTGCTCAAAATAGACACCCTGCAGGATATTTCAGGAAATCTAAAACTAAACATACGCTACGAAGGTCCGATGAAATCTGGTGCAGGATTCACAGTGAATGACCTCGATCACATCCGTACTTCCGGAGATATGCAGATCAGCGACGGTGAGATCAGCCTGAAAAATTCAACACTTAAGGTCACCGGCCTGAACGGAGAATTTAAACTTCAGAATGAAGACGTTATAGTGAAGGAGTTCTCCTGCAAAGCTCTCTCGAGCGACATTTTACTCAAGGGTGAATGCCGTAATCTGGTTCGCTATGCCCTGAGTAGTGAACATCCCATGACTGTTGACGCAATTTTCGTATCGCAGTTTCTTGATCTGAATGAACTGCTGGCCAATAAAAATGAAGAAACTATTTCAGATACGGCTTATCACCTCGCGTTTCCGGACCAGGTGAATCTTAAACTGGAGACACGCATTGCCAGGACTGTTTTTCGCCAGTTCGAAGCCACTCAGATCAAAGGTGACCTCCTCATGCGCGACCGCAAGCTGATTATGGATCCGGTGAGTTTTAAAACCATGGACGGAATCATCAATACCATGCTTATGGTAGATGCCGACCGGCCTCACGACATTCTTATCACCCTGGATGCCGACCTTCAAAGCATCAATGTCAATAAACTTTTTGCGCAGATGGAAAATTTCGGTCAGGATTACCTCACAGATAAACACCTCCGGGGTTTCGCTACCGCTGATCTGCAGCTGGCTTCGGTGCTGGGAAAAGATCTGCGCATCGATCCGGACAAAGTGTACGCCAGAGGAACTATCACTATTGAGCGCGGTGAACTGATCGGATTTGGTCCGTTTCTGGAGATCGCGGACGATCTGAAAAAAGATGTACTGATGCGTGAATTCATCGAAACCGACGAATTCAGGAAGAAAATGGAGCATATACGATTCACAACGCTGGAAAATGAGATTGAGATCCGCAAGCAGAAGATCAGTATACCGAAAATGGAGGTGCAGTCGAGCGCGATGAACATCACCTTCTTCGGGTCTCATACGTTTAACAATGAAATTGATTATCATTTCAGCTTTCTGCTAAGTGAGGTAATGACGAAGCAGAAAAAACGGCGGGAAGAGAAAAACAAGGAATTCGGTGTAGAGGAAGATGACGGCACCGGGAAAATCCTCTACTATACTATGGTGGGTACAACCGATAAGTACGAAGTTAAAAAAGACTACACCTCCAAAAAAGAAAAGCGAAAGGAGGATATAAAAAAAGAAAAAGAAAACCTTAAAGAGATCCTTAAGGAGGAGTTCGGATGGTTTAAAAAAGATTCGTCGGGGAAGAAAAGTCCTGATCCTAAAAAGCAGGAGAAATTCATCCTGAAATGGGAGGAGGATCCCAAAAATCCGAAAAAAGACGCTGAGGAAGACGAAGATTTCTAACGCTTTCCGCTTCTGAATTTTCCCTATTTTTACTCTGTGAGCATCTATTCCCGGAAGCAGCGCTGGAAGATTGCGCTTTTCGTTACTGCGGTTGTAATTGTAGGGATCTCCCTGTGGTACACGAACCTGCTCGTAAGGAAAATCGCAGACGAAGAACGCCAAAAAGTGGCACTTTGGGCGGAAGCAATTACACGAAAAGCAAACCTCGTACGTTTTACAAATGATCTGTTTGATAAGATCGAGGAAGAAGAACGCAAGAAAGTAGAACTGTGGGCCCTGGCCAATAAGGAACTCAGTAAAGATCTCCAGGACTTCACGTTTGTGTTTGAAGTGATCAGGAATAACGTCACCATTCCCGTGATCATTACCGATGAGAACGGAAAGGTGACCCTGACTAAAAACCTCGACAGTGCTACAATAAAATCGGACGCTGCCCTATCCCAATCTCTCCTGCGGATGCAGGAACAGCATGTTCCGATAGAGATCGACATTTACAAAGGCCGCAAGCACCGGCTGTATTACATGGATTCACGGATTTTCTCCGAACTGAAAACCGTATTCGATGAACTTATTAAAACATTCATCAGCGAGGTGGCTGTTAATTCTGCTTCTGTTCCCGTAATTTATACCGATTCCACCCGCCGCAAAGTCATTGATTTCGGAAAGCTTGACAGTGCGAAGATGAAAGACACCCTGTTCGTTCATCAGCAGATAGAAAAAATGGCAGCTCAAAATCCTCCCATAGAAATCAACCTGGGAGATAATAACCGCCAGTATATTTTCTATAGCGAATCCTTTCTGCTGACTCAACTGAAATATTATCCGTACGTTATGTTCGGTGTGATCGGACTTTTCCTGCTGGTTTCTTATACTCTCTTCAGTACCGCCCGGAAAAGTGAACAGAATCAGGTATGGGTTGGTATGGCAAAAGAAACGGCTCACCAGTTAGGCACCCCCTTATCCTCGCTGATCGCCTGGATAGAGGTACTAAGGATGAAAGGAGTCGATGAAAGCACGCTTAAGGAACTGAAGAACGACGTAAACCGGCTTGAAACCATTACAGAACGCTTCTCAAAAATCGGTTCCATGCCTGTGCTGGAACGGCATGATATGACTCAGGTTATGGAACGATGTCTGGAATATCTGCGAAACCGTACAAGCCGCAATGTAACGTTTGCTCTGCAGCCTAACGGACCCGGACCTTTCATGGCTGCCGTGAATGTTCCCCTGTTTGACTGGGTTGTTGAAAACATATGCAAGAACGCAGTGGACGCAATGGACGGAACAGGAGCAATACGCATCGAACTGACCGATCAGGTACAATATGTTTATATAGATATCTCGGATACAGGCAAAGGAATTCCTAAATCGAAATACAAAACGGTATTCGAACCCGGATTCACTACCAAACAGCGGGGATGGGGCTTGGGATTGTCGCTGGTAAAGCGCATCATTGAGAATTATCATGACGGCAAGGTGTTTGTAAAAAGCTCTGAGTCAAATAAAGGAACAACCTTCAGGATTGTATTACACAAGTAGGCGGGGAGAATAAAAACACAGAGTTACAGATAAAAACATCCTTCCCATCTCCACGATTTATTTTCATATTCCCTTCTGCAAACAGGCTTGTCAATACTGTGACTTTCATTTTTCTACACAGCTCCGGCAGAAGGAAGAAATGCTCCGGGTGATGCGGCGGGAGCTGCTGAACCGGAAACAGTATCTCAGCGAAAAAAAAATCAGCAGTGTTTACTTCGGAGGTGGCACTCCTTCCCTGCTGCATGCGGGTGAGATCATGGAGCTTCTGGATCTGGTTCAAAAAGAATTTACGCTTGATACCGATGCAGAAATCACGCTGGAAGCCAATCCCGACGATCTTAGTGGTACAAAGATCACCGAACTTAAACAGACTTCCATCAATCGCCTCAGCATCGGCATTCAAAGTTTTTTTGATGAGGATCTGAAATACATGCACCGTTCTCACAACGTTTCCCAGGCAGAGGCTTCGGTAAAGAGGGCGCAGGATGCGGGATTTGAAAACCTTACACTGGATCTCATCTACGGGTTTCCGCTGCTCAGTGATGAGAAATGGAGAAAAAATATGCAAAAGACTGCGGAGCTCGGTGTACCGCATTTATCCTGCTACAGCATGACCGTGGAACCGGGAACAGCCATGGACAAACTGGTCCGTAAAGGAAGAAAGCCACCGATGAATGAAGAACAATCGGCACGGCAGTTTGAACAGCTGATGGATTTTGCCGATACGGCAGGCTTCATTCACTATGAGATCTCCAATTTCGGAAAAGAAGGATATTTTTCGGCACATAATACAGCGTATTGGTCAGGTGTGCATTATTTAGGAATCGGACCCTCCGCACATTCGTTCGACGGTAACTCGAGGCGATGGAACATTGCCGACAACATGAAGTACATACATTCAGAGGGACAGGAATACGGGGAGGAAATGCTCACTGAGAAAGATCAACGCAACGAATATATCTTAACCAGACTCCGGACCAGAGATGGGGTGGATGAATCAGCCGTGGGCCACCTGCCCGAAAAGGTGGAAAATCTGATCGTAACAGGCCGGATGGTTCGTAAGGGAAATCGCTTAACTTTAACAAGGAGAGGTCTGCTTATCGCTGACCGGATCGCCTCTGATTTTTTTGTATGAAACTGAGTGTAACCATTTCGGGAAGAACTTTTCAATTCGATAGTGCCGCCGGCACTGACATTTCCATTCCCCTGCGCGCTGCGGATGATAATATTACTGCCTGGCACGTTTCTCCACCCCGGTTTGAACCGGTACGTATGGGTAACTGGGTGGGCGATGTGAATCACGGGGCCAGCGTGAATTTCAGAGATATTTTCTTTAACCCTCACGGTCACGGAACACATACCGAATGTGTGGGACATATCAGCCGGGAACTATTCACCATCAACCAATGCCTGAAAGAATTCATATTCCTTTGCGAAGTGGTGAGCATTACGCCGGAGAAGAAGGGCGATGATCTTGTAATCACCGAAAGTCAGGTAAAACGCTGCAGGAAAAACAGGCAGGCCCCGGCATTTGCCATTCGCACACGCCCGAATTCTGAACGAAAACTTCGCTTTCAATATACCGGTACCAATCCTGCCTATCTGCATCCTGAGGCCATTGCCCTGCTGGTTGAACAAGGTGTGGAGCATTTGCTCATTGATACACCTTCCGTGGATAAAGAAGAAGACGGAGGACAACTACTGGCACATCGCGCATTTTGGGAATATCCCGCGAATACACAATCGCACCGGACCATTACCGAACTTATTTATATTCCTGATACTGTTCCCGACGGCACTTACCTGCTGCATTTGCATATCGCCTCGTTTGAAAACGATGCCAGTCCGGCCAAACCGGTGCTTTATCACCTGGCACAATGAATATTGAACAGATCAGGCAATACTGTCTTGCCAAAAAAGGCGTAGAAGAATGTTTGCCGTTTGGTCCGGACACGCTGGTAATGAAAGTTGTAGGCAAAATGTTTCTGCTGGCCGGACTCGATGAACACCCAGTTGAGATCAATCTAAAATTTGATGCGGACAAGATGGATGAACTTCGCGCAGCCTATCCATGCATCATTCCAGGCTATCACATGAACAAACGCCATTGGAATACCGTTATCTGTGACGGATCAGTACCTGATGCACTTATCCGCTCCTGGATAGACCGCTCCTATGAGTTGGTGACTGAAGGACTAAGTAAGAAGCTGAAATCTGAACTCCGGAAACTTTAAAAACTCTCCCCCGGCCCCCTCCCTGAGTCCTCAGAAAGGGGTATCCGGAGTGAGTCTGAACACCCTGGATCCCGACTAACCCGGGTGTTTTTCCGCTTTATCAATAACCCCATGTTGATAGCGAATGTCCTCAGTATGACGATAAAGCAGAACGAGGGTTTAACTTCGTACTCATGAAAAAGATAACTGCCTGGTTTATAAATGGCTTACTGATCGTGGTTCCTGTTGGCATCACTGTTCTTGTGGTTACCCGTATCATCTACTGGATAGAAGGCGTGGTGGGAAAGGTGGGAGGGATCATCAACTCTGTGATTGATCCCTGGCTGATTCTCCTGATTTCACTGGTGGTGATCCTGGCAGTTGGTGCCTTAGGGACAACCCTCTTTTTCAAACCCTTGCTCACATTTCTGGATCATGCGCTGGAGAAAACACCTGTCGTAAAAACTGTTTACTCCTCGATCAAGGATATTTTCAGCGCCCTTGTTGGGAGCAAGAAGAAATTCAACAAACCGGTGATGGTGGCGGTGAGTGAGGACAAAACCATCCGGCAAATCGGATTTATTACCAGCGAAGATCTTTCCCACCTTCACATTCCCGGCGCTCTGGTTGCAGTATATCTTCCCACCTCCTACTCCTTTGCCGGCAAGGTGCTTATCGTGCCTAAGGATTATATTGTTCCAGTAAATGCACCCCCAGGCGATGTCATGAAATTCGTGCTCAGCGGCGGGATAACAGAGGCGGATTGAGTTCTGAATTGGCACTGATTTTGTATCTTAGGCAAGACTAAAATCACTCCCATGAAAACTATTATACTACCCCTCTGCCTGTTCGTTGCTGCCGGTGCTTTTGCACAAAAAAACAAAGTGGATGAAAAGAACGAAAAGATCGGCGGCGGGAATAATAACGCCCTTGTAGTTTATATTTATGAGAACACCCCTGATAACATTCTGAAAGAATGGAAATCGCTGATGCGGGATAATGATGCGAAAGTGACCACCAAAGACGGTGAACAGTTCTCCGACAACGCCGTCATCAAGCGCGTCAATGGAAATAATACCATGGATGTTTATGCGCGTGCGGAGACCGGAAAGGACGGTGAGGTAAAGCTCATCGTTGCCTTCAATCTGGGCGGGGCCTTCCTGAATTCAAAGGAGCATAGTCAGCAATATAAGGAAGCGGAAAAAATGCTGCAGGAATTTGCCAATAAACTTACCAAAGAAGCCATTGAGGCGCAACTGAAAGCAGCGGAAAAACTGCTTGGCAACATGACAGATGATCAGGAAGATCTGGTGAAGAAAAATAAAAATCTGAAAGAAGATATTGAAGAATACAAAGAAAAGATCAAAAAAGCTGAAGGAGAGGTCGTAACGAACGAAGAGATGCAGAAGAAGAAACTTGCTGAGATCGAAGTGCAGAAAAAAGTAGTGGAGGACATTAAAAAGAAGAAAGCGGCGGTGGATTAAGTCACTCCGGTGTTATTTCACCAGCGCACTGATAAAAGAACTAACCTGTTCTTCCGTATTCAGTTCCCCGAATGAAATCCGGACCGAATGCTGTATCTCTTCGTCCGGTACCCCCATGGCCTGAAGAACATGCGAAGGCTCCGGGTTAGCGGAAGTGCAGGCGGAACCAGAGGAGAAAGCGAATTCTGGCAATTTTACGATCAGCCTGCTGGCCTTTTCCGGAGCATAAACCAGATTGGAGGTATTGGGGAGCCTCACACCGGAAGCATTTACACTTCCTTTACCGGAGGCAATGAGCTCCTTTTCCATCCGGTCGCGCCACTTTTCATATACCGCCGCATGCTGAAGCATCTCCGGCAGGCGTTCCACAGCAGCGCCTAACCCTACAATCCCGGGTACGTTCAGTGTGCCGCTTCGTAATCCTCGTTCATGTCCGCCTCCGAAGATCAAGGGCGATAGGGTCACCCTGGGGTTCTTCCTCCTGGCATAGATCATTCCCACACCCTTCGGCCCGTAAATTTTATGTCCCGACATACAGCAGATATCTATTCCCAGTTCATGAATATCCACAGGTATCTTTCCCCAAGCCTGTGTGGTATCGCTCATCAGTATGCTGCCCTTGCTGTGAACAATTTCAGCGATCTTCTTCAAGTCCTGAATCACCCCGGTTTCGTTATTGGCCAGCATGATGCAAACCAATAGGGTCTTATCCGATACTGCTTGTTCCAGCTCATCGGGATTAATCCTTCCACTACGATCAACGCCGAGGCGGGTTATTTTCGCGCCCTTTTCGCCCAGGTACCGGCAGGTATCCAGCACGGCTTTGTGCTCCGAACCCACCGTAACAATCTCCCGGCCTTTGGAAGCATACGCTTCGTAAACACCGCGAATCCCCAGGTTGATCGCCTCGGTGGACCCGGAGGTAAAAATGATCTCCTGCGAGGAACATCCTATACTTGCTGCAATCGTTTCCCGTGCCTGTTTCACCGCCCTTTCCGCGTGCAATCCATAGGCGTGAGTGCCACTGGAGGCATTACCGAAATGAACGGAAAAAAAAGGAAGCATCTTCTCCAGCACCCGCGCATGAACGGGTGTGGAGGCGTTATGATCAAAATAGGCGATACTATTCAATGATAAGTCTTCGCGAATCGGATCCGTAATCTGAGATCAATGTCACCAGATACATTCCCGGAGTCATTCCGTGCAGACTCAGCACATCAGTTCCGCTGCGGATTTCGTGAACAAATAAAGTTCTTCCGGAAAGATCACTGATCAGCAGTTTTCCTTCGGCTGTGGTTCCCGGAATCCATGAAGTATAGAGCCAACTGCGAGCCGGATTGGGATAAATATGAAAATTGTTGCTGTTTACCCATTCATTCATCCCGGGATTGCAACTGATAAATACAATGTTGATGGTATCTTCTGAGGTGCAATTCAGCATATCGGAAGTTGTACAGATATATTGGCCCGGTGCTGTCACATCAATAAACTGTGTGGTGTCGCCTGTGTTCCAGGAATAGGATGCTCCGGGCATTAAGGGACCAACGGAAACGGTATCTCCCCAGCAGGCGGTATCGTTGGGAAGTGCCTGAAGGGAATTAAGGAATGCGCTCTGTGTAACGAAAATGGTATTGGGACTATTGTTACTGGTATCCACCGGATTGGTGGCAATGATGCGCACACGGTAAAAAAATCCGAAGTTCACGTTTTGAGGAAGGGTGGCGAAAATAATGCCGCTGGTAAACCAGGTCATCTGGCCGATCTGGACCGGGTTGCCCCAGTTTCCCCATTGATCCGAGAGTTGTACTTTAAACTGGTTTCCAAAGCTGAAACTACCCCCGGTGACCGTGAAAGGAACGATCACCTGGCTTCCCGCACAGGTTCCCAACTGAAGGACAGAGTCGCAGGTAACACTTGGCTGAGCGCCAGCGAAGATGCTGAGCATGATGGCAATAGAGAGCAGACGGATTTTCATAGCATATTTATAGAGGGCTAAAAGTAATAAGATTCCTTATCTTTAATTCACAAAATTCAGGCGTATGAAAAGTTCTCTATTTGCGGTGCTGCTCCTGTCCGTCAGCCTGCAGTCGCAAACGCTTACCTATGAACAGGTAAAAGCGGAGATGGAAAGCTATTTTCTTGAAAATCCCGGTGCCAAAGGCCAAAAACAGTTCGATCGCTGGAAGTATTTTACCGAAAACCGGTTAAACGAGGACGGAACCTTTCCCGATCCGGAAATTCTGCTGAGGGAATGGACACTTTACAAGGCGGAACATGCCCGCGTGATGAGTACCCAAAGCACAGCAAACTGGCAGCAGTGGGGTCCCAATCCTTCCTTCAGGGTGGGAAGAACCCAGTGCTTACGCCAGGATCCCGGCAACCCCCTTACCTGGTACCTGGGAACACCTGCTTCCGGTTTATGGAAAACAACCGACGGGGGCATAAACTGGACCGCACTCACGGAAAACATGCCCATCCTGGGTGTTTCGGATGTGGCCATACACCCTCTTACTTCTTCCACCCTCTATATGGCTTGCGGTGATGCCGATGCCGGAACACTGAACAACGTGTACAGCACCGGAGTCATGAAAAGCACAGACGGGGGATTAAACTGGAGCACCACCGGTTTGAATTGGAATTTTTCAGCCTCCCGGAGGATCGGAAGATTGATCATCAATCCTGATTCCGCGAACGTGCTGCTCGCAGCAACCTCCAACGGAATTTACAGAACCCGCGATGGAGGAATCACCTGGACTCAGGTTCGCACCGGAAATCATGAGGACATTGAATTTCATCCCCTCAACAGCGGGATTGTGTATGCCGGCTCCTCCAGTCAGTTTCTTCGTTCGGCGGACGGCGGATACACCTGGACAGCTATTACCTCCGGTGTGCCTGCCACAGGAAACCGGGTAATCGTAGCCGTAACCCCCGATAATCCGCTCGCTGTTTACTGCATTTTTGCGAGCTCCTCGGCCTTCACCGGCCTGTATAAATCCACGGACGAGGGTCTGAACTTTTCCACCCTTCCAAGTACAGGTGTCTCCAGCACCGTAGGGCCGTTTCCCTGGTACGCGCTTACACTGGCTGTTTCTCCAAGGGATGAAGATATGATTGCCATCGGGGGCGTACTGGCAACCCGAACAATTAATGGAGGAACCAACTGGAGTAGCTGCGGAAGCGAAAACGACTACCACGATATGATGTTCTGGAAAAACAGTAAAGATTCCATGTTTATCTGCAATGATAAGGGAATCTATCGCATCAATAACCTTACGTCCACACCTACCGGAGTAACAAATTTCAATGCCGATCTGAATCTGATCATGGCTTATAAGATGTGTATCTCTCCGGCACAGCCTGATTGGGCTTTTTGCGGAACACAGGATAACGCAACGTATAAACTTAATACTGGTACCTCATCATTTTCCGGTGTCATTTTCAATGCAGACGGAGGTTACTGCGTAACAGATGCCGCCACAGGAAATTTTGTACTTGCGCAAAAAGAATATGGCCAGCTCTTTAAATCCACCACCGGCGGCGATGCCTTCAGCTATTCTGCATGCTCTCCTCCCTCGATGGCCAACCAGGGTTATTTTGTTACACCCGTGGGTCTTCATACTCAGAATGCACAAATCGTTTACGCCGGATATGATGAGGTATGGAAAAGTACAGACGGAGCAAGTACCTGGGCTACCGTTTCTTCTTTCCCGGGCAGTACCGATCTGCGCGAGATGACGGTTGCACCTTCGAACGGAAATGTGGTGTACGTTTCCACTGGATCCAATCTATGGAAAACGCCCGATGGCGGAACCACCTGGATTGATCTGACCGGTACTTTGCCCTTCACCTCCTCCCTTTTGGATATTTGCATTCACAGCACGGATACCTCCAGGATCTGGATTCTACGCGGAGGATTTACCGCAGGTGGAAAAGTATACTACTCTTCCAATGGCGGATTGAACTGGACCAACGTAAGCGGAACACTGCCGAATGTTCCTGCCAACTGCCTCGTACATGAGAATAACTCGGTAGACGGCTTATACCTGGGAACGGATCTTGGCGTTTATTACCGCGACAATACCATGAGCGACTGGGTTTCCTATTCGACCGGATTGCCCGTGGTAATTGTTAATCAATTGGAAATCCAGTACAGTACAAATAAAATCGTGGCAGGCACGATGGGAAGAGGAATCTGGATCTCTTATTTGTATCAATTTACCGTTGGCCAGGAACAGGAGAAGGACTCAAAATTCATAGTTTTTCCCAATCCGTCCGACGGAATATTCACCGTTGAAAAAGAAGGCTTAGCTACTGTGTATAGTATGGATGGCAAGATTGCTGCTCAACTATTGCTTACTAAAAATCAAAATAAAATCAATCTGCAGTCGCATCCCGCGGGTGTCTATCTTCTCGAAGTGCTCTCGAATGGTCATATCTACCGGGAAAGGTTAGTGCTGCACTAACCCTACTTGCCGACCTGAACACGTATTCCTTCGGAGTGAGACGTAAACTCCGGCGCGTACATACACTGGATGGTGGTGATACCATTGCTGAAATCGCCGGAATGAGAAACTACCAGCGGATATTCAAATACGTACGTTCCTTTGCTCAGGCGGTGGAAGAAAAAATTCGTAGCCGCATCGCGTGTGCTCTCGTAATAGTATAAACCATCCTGCCAGCGTGTTCCGCTGAAAACATTGGTAGGTTCAAAACCTGAAGCGCGCATATCTTTCATGTGCACATATTCCATGTCTCTGTCTACCCGCAACTCAATCCGCACCTTGATTTTATCCCCGATCTTCAATATAGTTTTTTCGGTAACAGGTGTAATCACCGGACCGGAAGCCGTATTTCTCTCCACAAATAACTTTTTATTCAGTTTGAGCGGTGTTTCGTGAGGGGTGATTTTATCCAGCTGCTCGAAATATTGCCAGTATACTGCGCCCCAACTCACCCCTTCATCTTTTTTGGTGATTTTAATGGTGCCCATATCCCGCTTGATATCTCCTCCTGTCCAGGAATGCTTGAAATAATTGCTGCCTTCCTCTACTTTCAGGTCGGGTATGGATTGCTTATCCACTTTCATATTTCCGAGCATTATTTCTACACCTGATTCTGTGCTCAGCCAGTCGGTGCCTCTTAATAGAAGCGCATAAACCGCCTCGGTGGTGGCCTTGGTTGTTTGCCAGTTCTGCGTTTGTTTGCTTTTCAGCAGCCATACTTTGAGATCATCTACTGCCTTCTGGTCTTTAGCCACTTCGTCAAAGGCTTCTATGAGTAAGGCCTGGCATTCAATCGGGGCCTCATACCAATAGAATCCGGAATAATTCTCCTTCCAGTACATTCCCATCTCCTCGCTGACAATAGCGTTATCTTTCAGTGATTTCATGATATCCTTTGGCACCATGCTCTTCTCGTCGAACCGGTACAGGCCGAGGGCGATCATTCCCTGCATATAACGACCCTTGTTCAGCCAGTATTTCGCCGCCTGGCCTTTGTAGTAATCAAAAGCCGCTTTGTTACCTGAGGATACTTCAACGTCCATGAAATAAGACCGGGCATACAGATACTGAATTGCGAAATAATTCAGATGATCCTCGTGCATGTGTGCCTTGTCGTGCTTCAGTATCCAGCGGTAATCCTCTGCAATCCGGTTATCAAGGTAGCGAACACCGTCTTTAATCATATTCCAGGTCTTGTAATCACTACGCATACTTTTAACTCCAAGATGATCCAGGTGACCAAAGCCGGTGATAATGTGCTGCGTGATGTAGCGGTCGTCGGGAAATCCTTCAAACCAGGGCCAGCCGCCGTTGCTCATCTGCATTTTCTTCAGTTTTGTAAAGGCCTTATTCAATTCGGCCGACATGCGGTTCAGATCGAAAAGCAGGCCCACTCTTTTTTTCCTTTCACTTTCGTCTTTAGCATCCAGCACCCAGGGAGTTTCTTCGAGAATAGCCGACTTCAGTTCCTGATTCTTCTGAAGATTCGAAAGAAATGCGTCCGGAGATTTTGACTTCCACGCATCGAATACTGCTTTTACTTTTGGATGAGAATTCGCAATATGCGAAGCAATGCTGTTTGAATAGAATCGGGAAAAGGTTTGCTCCGCACACTCGTAAGGATATTCCATCAGGTATGGCAGGGATTGTACAGCATACCATGCCGGGTTGGATGTAAACTCCAGAGTAAAGCGGTGATCTCTGAGAGTGGTACTTCCTCCGTTACGGTTCATGAATTTCTCAAAGGTGAAGGTTTTACTTTGCTTGCTTCTTACAGGGAGTGGCATAGATTCGGTAACCAGCATCCGGTTGGTGAGTACAGGCACTGCCATTTCCTCTCCGTCAGTAAACTTTCCGGCTTTTGCTACCACTTTGTATGTGATCGCTCCATATCCTTCGGGGATCTCGAGATCCCAGGAAACAGATGTACTCTTTCCCTTCCCGGCGGTAAATGGCCGCTCGCCAATGGTAGAGAAATTCCCGTGGATGGCCATCATTACTTTCGGAGTAATTTCCTTCATACTGAGGGCATCGTACAGGATGAGATCTGCCGTACCACTCATATCCCCGGCAGAAAGATTCGTGATCTTCGCTGTAAAAGTGATCCGGTCGTTCTCCCTGAAGAAACGAGGTGCGTTGGGTACTACCATTAACTCTTTCTGAGTGACCAGTTCCTTTGTAATTTGTCCGAACTTAAGGTCCTTCGTATGGGCAAAACTCATCACTTTCCACTTTGTCAGTGACTCGGGAACAGTAAATTTCACAACCAGGCTTCCGTTTTCATCCGTTTGCAGATCAGGGTAGAAAAAGGCTGTTTCGGCAAAATTGGAACGCGCTTTCACTTCGGTATTCTCGCCTCCTGATGTTTCCGGTGTGTCATTTGCAAATGTTGCGGTTACACTTCCCAGCGTCACTTTGCTTCTTTCTTCCTCCATCTCCTTCTTCTCACTGGGCGCCGGTGCACCCCCCGTGGATTTATCGGCCTTGTAAAATCCATTCTTTCGCGGAGCGCTGTCTTTGGTGTTAATGCTAACCTCATCCATTTGACGCAGGTCATTGTCGCCCTCGTATGAATCATAGTAGTAATAATCATAATATCCGTAAACGGAATAACCGAACCAGTTGAGTTTGTCATAATACCGCACCGGATAATACGGATGATAGTTCCATTCCTGGCTGTACTGATTCCAGTCGTTGGACCCATAGCTGCCGGATACGTTCCACATTTTGGTTCCGCTCATGGATGCATAGACTGAAAAATACCAGTAATTCGGCCGGAAGGCATCCAGGGAAGCGTCGTACATAGCCGTTACCATCTCCGCCATAGCCTTTTCACCCTTCGGTCCTTTAATACGGATCTTCCACTCTTCTTTTTCCCCTGGTAACAATTTGTTCCTGAAAGTTTCATACTCAATGGACAATTCCTTGTTCGTCCACGGCACATTTATATTAAAACTGCGGGAGTAGATCCTGTTGTTATACATCGTATAAAAATGTACCGCAATATTCCCACGGTACTTTTCCAGAATGGGAATTTCCAGCCTGCGCTGTCCTTTCGGAAGTTTCATCCACTCGTTCCGGATTATTTTCCCATCCTGCTCCACCTCTGCACGAAGCAGAATCGTTGCTTCGGCTGTTCCCAGCAGGATTACTGCCTTCTCTCCCGGCTCCACTGTCTCCTCCGTAAGATGAGCCCAAAAGACTGCGTTCGTCGGGATCTGGTTCACCCCGGGATTCACTACAGTGATCACCCTTTCCTCCTTGACCACTTCTCCGAATTTATCCGTTGAACTGAGTTCAAAAAGATAAGTGCCCGGACTCTGCAGAACATAATTCAGGAAATTCTGAACTTTTGCTGTTACGAAACCGGTGTCTTTCCCGTCTTTCTTTCCCATAAACGACTGGAATCCGGCCTGGGTGATGTACTGCACCTGCCTTGATCTCAATTCATTCTCACTCCCATAAGCGTCTAAGGGAAAATCCCGTTCAAACTCACCCGAAGTGATTAGCTGTTGGTCCGGTACGGGCCAGTAGCGGTCGCGGTATGTTCGCCCCGGAGTTACAATACGACTGACTTTTACAATTCCTGAGGCTGCAACAGGATCCCCGCTCCGGTTGGTGGTGAGCACATTCAAATGACTCACCGACTTCCCGGTAACCAGTAAATCGGGAATATGCAGCGAAAGCATCAGGCTCGAATAGGACGCATCCACCCAGGTGCTGGTGCTTTGGGTCTCTCCGTTTATATCCGTTATGTCTGCATACACTTTATAAGAATAAGTGGGAGAATATTTTCGCAGAACCGAAGGATCCGGAATAAGTTCAAAGGGGATTACGAACCCACCCGTGTCATTGGAGGTAGTAAAACCACTGGTAATCTCCATTTCAGGAGAGCTGGGAGCGTATCCACGCCAGTAACACCACGAAGGGAACCGGGCCGATCTTACAACACGGTATTTCACATTAGCACCATCTATCCTGGCTCCTGAATACGCTTTTGCCAGTCCCTCGATCGTTACTTTATCGTTCAGACGGTACTCTCCCTTCAGTTTGTTGATGCTCACTTCGAACTTTGGCCGCTTATATTCCTCCACGGATACACTTTTAGCGCTGTATCCGTCCTTGATCTGCATCGTGCCGTTAAGAACGCCCATAGGAGCCGTAAAAGAACCGGAATATGAACCGTACTCATTCGTGGTTAACTGCAGCGTGGCCGCTATCTGATAATTCACATCATAGAGTGAAACACTCACGGTTCGGTTGGGAAGAATGCGGTTGGTATCACCATCCGATTCCAACATAATACCTTTAAAATAGATGATCTGTCCCGGCCGGTAAATTCCGCGGTCGGTGAAAATAAAAGACCGCGTATAGAAATGCTTCTTTTCGGGATAATGCTTATACTGATAATAGGTGTGTTCCGTCTGGATCATATCCGTTCCGTTTCGGAACTCCATATAAAAACTTCTTCCATTCTCTGTTTTCGGGGGAACCAGGAAATAACCGTTTGAATCGGTTGTGTATTTTTCTCCTTTGATCCATTCGTAATTCCGGGTAACATTATTATATCGCTCATACATCAGCTGTCCTGAAGCTCCCTTCATCACTTCCCCGCTCATGCGCTGCTGCACCGTAAACTCAACCGAATAATCTTCCCGTGTGCGCGACACGTAGGCTATATTCGACACCCAGCAGGTACCGTACGATATCGCTTCGCCTTTGTAACTGAAATTTTTGGATGAAGATGCGAGCAGCAGATAATATCCTTCCTTAAGTGCCGGAATCCGGATCTCTGCAGTATGGATCTGGAAATCACTATCGTTCGGCACCGTTTGCTCCCATGCATTCAACACCGGAAGTTTTACCAGCTGATCCATCAGTTCTTCGCTGTAGTACTTATCGCGGAGACGATCGAATTTCTGCGGATCAATCTGTACCACCCGCAAGTAAATTTTGTTCATATTGCGGTGAGTGAACAGCGCACGGAAAGGTGCCAGCGGTGTGTTGACTTTTTCAGTCCGAAGATCCATTTCTTTGCGCAAAATAGTTTGCTCAAGGGCAGTGCAAAGACCAGCCCCGTGGGAGTTCGGATGCCTTTTTGCCGCCGAACGGGCTATATCCAGCGCCTTCCTGCGATCCCAGCGATACTGGTCGCCCTCCAGGGGTTTGTATTTAGCACTTCTGTTGCCAAACCAAATAGCAATTTGATATGCAACTTCCGAAGAAGACGGATCATTGTATACCCGCTTCTCGAGCTCGTACAATGCCTCCAGATACAGCGAATCACGAAACTCTGAGGTGTGATGATCGCGGACAAATTGCAGGCGTTTTAAATCCACATCCACCCGCTGTTCGGGTGTGCTGTCGGCTGCATGAAAGTTCAGCAATTGCTGGAAAAGTATCATGGCGTCATACTTCCTCGACAACGAATCGGTGTTTTCCAGCCTGAAACGGGGAAATTCATCCGACGGACGAAAATAATCTTCAGAACTCAACTCAAAAGTCTGTGCCGGCTTAGTGATATCTGCTTCCTTGTTAATGTAAAAGTCGAGTGCCCGGTGTGCGAGAAAATCGTAGAGGGTAGGACGCATCTTTCGTCCTCCGGAATCGTAATTATAAAGAACCGGTTCAAAATATCCCACCGGTGTGCGCTTAAGTGAATCTGTGTTTTCAAGCGATGCCCGGTGGTGTTTGAAAACCTGATCAACCAGATGACTGAGATCCCAGGTGGCTACATCCTCTGGCTTAAAATTAACCGTAACACTTCGCTCAATAAATTTCCACCGGTTCGACTGATAATAGTTCCAATATGTTTCAGCAATGATCGAATGCAGCATATTTTTCAGCGGAAACTTCGATCCGTTTAACTCTTTCTGCAGATCATTGAGTGCCCTTTCCTGGTCAAACTCCTCCACATACCGTTCAAACTTCATGCGATGCATGATGGATTTTATAACCTGTGGATCGTTTTTATCCTTTTTGGCCTGACTGTAAATCATTTCCACACGTTCAAGCGCTTTCCGGTAAAGTCCCTTGGTGGTGAGAGAATCTACCCGTTTCCACTCCTTTTCGTAACTGCTTCCTTTCGGAAACTTGAGTGGTTCATCCCCCGGGTGGCGCGGACCCACGAGTCCGATGGAGGCAAATACAGTGGAAACAAACAGGGCGTAGAGATAGAAGATCTTAGGAAAGCGCATAGGATCAATACATTAGGTAAGTGAGTGTGTGTTTACCCTTTAGATGCAAAGAACGGGGTTATTCCATAAAAAAAGGGTGCCGGAGCACCCCCATTTGTACATTTATTAAAAGGTCTTACTGAAGAATCCATCTTTTCCCGCTGGTTAACCCGTTTTCGCCTCGCACCATTACATAATACTGACCCTTAGGAAGGGTGCTAAGGTCAAGCGAAACACTAGATCCCTGTTTCATTTCTTTCCAAACCGACCTTCCCAGTACGTCGATCAGTTCGATCTCATGATTTCCCAGGTCAGAAAAATTCATCGTCAGTGAGCCGTTAGACGGGTTCGGACCCATGCTCCATTCACCCGCAGCGAATTCCAACAATCCGGTCGGAGGAGTGGCACAGCAGTTCCCGCCCTGGCTCAGGTAATAAGGGCCTCCCCAGCATCCATATTGCGTAAGGTGATAACGCATCAGCCCGTTAAACTTGGTTTGGAAAAAATGTACGATCTGGTCCGGTGTATTGCATCCGCCCTGATTCACATTGGTAGTGCAGCTGTAATTGCAAATGATCGAAGCAGAACCGAAGGGGTTGTTATAAGTAGCCGGGGGATAAATGGTGATGGTATCAATGGGATTCGCCACCCCGGTGATCACGGTGTTAAAAGGCGGATTCAAACTGCAATGGTTGTTGCCGGCATCAAACCCTGCGTACCACACACCGGTTACATTTCCTGCATAGGTTCCGGTGATGTTGATGCGGGAAAACTCATAGGAGACGATACCGATCTTGAGGTTAGGAATATTCTGATCCACGTTGATGTTCAGTATGCCACCATCATAGTTAGAATAAATGGCAATGTTTCCGTTGGGATTGCAGATGGAAGTGGTTTGGGCGAAGGCAAATCCACTCAAAATTGTAAGTAGGAAAGTAGAGATTTTTCTCATGGCTTGGGCTTTAAAGTAAAGATACAAAAAGTGCCGGGGATCCGCTTCAGTCTCTCTTTTTCCGGAAGAAGTCTTTCAACAGCTGCGTGCATTCTTCCGCTTCCACTCCTTTGATGACCTTTGTTTTGGGATGGAGAACCGGATGATGAAGTAGAGTATATCCCTTTTTAGGATCAGCGGCACCGTAAACAATTGCTCCCACCTGGCTCCAGGCCAGCGCACCGGCACACATCACGCAAGGTTCCAGTGTGATATAAATCGTGCATTCATTGAGGTATTTTCCTCCCAAATGATTGGCCGCAGCCGTAATGGCTTGCATTTCAGCATGCGCCGTTACATCATTTAGTCTTTCCGTGAGATTATGACACCGCGCAATGATCTGTCCATGGCACACCACCACAGCACCCACGGGCACCTCATCCGCATCGAAGGCCTTCTGAGCCTCCCGAAGGGCTTCCTTCATAAATCGCCTGTCATCCGTTTGCGAAAGTATGCCCATGATTTCCTTGGTTATCGTTTCGTTTCACTTCTTCGGAATCCTAACCAAGGAAGCTGAATCATCCGGTCTATTTCTTCCATATTATCCCGGGATGAAAGTTTGGGTCTCAAAGTTAAAATCGTTTTAGAAACGCAAAGTGAACAAATAATTTGCCGGAGAATCCGTATTTTCTTACATTAGTGTAAAGCTACGCTATTTACCAAAGACCCTCCCCTATGCCTGCAGCAGAAAAACAATGCACCATTGTTCCCAAGGAAAAGATTCCTTACCTGGAATTCCCCAATGCTGAAATACTGCAGAACCCTGAGGAAATTAAAAAACGCCGTTCAGATCTGGAACGCGCCTTATCGCTGGGCAACCTGGAATATGTGAAGGTGAAAATTACATTTCAGGATAACATCGGGTGCAAGGCTGTAGAAACCACGGTATGGGGGCTTACTGATAAAAGAGTGATCCTCAAGAGTGGAGCAGTCATTCCAATTCACCGGGTGATTGCCATCACCTGATCTATACACTCGTTATTGTGTATACGTAAGATATTACAATCTATTATTCTGATTTTCAATAATTTAAATGATATTCACTCATTTGACCGGATAAGAATCCGGATAATTAAATTAGAGGATCCTGTGCTGAGCATCTAGGTTTGTGTTATAAAACCAAGCACATGAAAAAAGCCGTTCTTACTTGCATCACCGCATACACCCTGTTGATCCTCACCTCCTGTTTCAAGGAACCAAACAAAGTCCCCGGCGGTGATCGCCCTGCGGGATGGTTTGAATCAGTAGATGAGTTTTGTGACCATGTAAAACCCCGCCCGTACATCTTTTCTGTAAACAACCAGAATGGCGGAAGCTTCACCACACCAAAAGGAACGGTGGTGACAATTCCGTCAAATGTATTTGTTACACAAACTAACGGACCGGTTACCGGCGATGTACTGGTTGAATTCCTGGATGTATTTAAGAAGAGTGACATGCTGTTACTAGACATGGGAACGGAGTGGGCTAACGGCGGCGCCTTGGAATCTACCGGAGAATTTTTCGTCCGGGCCACGCAAAATAATGTTCCGGTTATTCTCAACGGAGTTAATCCTATACAGGTTGAACTACCTGCCTTTAACAATCCCATTGATACCGGAATGACTGCCTTCGACGCGGCTCCTGACACAACTGGTCAGAACCTGGTGTGGTGGAATTCGGGACAAAATTCGCTTGTTGCAACACAAAGCAGTTACATTTTTTATCTGTATCAATTCTCGTCTCCGGCTTCCAACGGAACCATGTGCAACAGTGATCAGCCCTGCTTCCAAAATGTACCCATGGCTACCCTTACTATGGTTCCCACAAATAGTCCTGCTGAATTCGGGACGGAGGTGTTTCTGTGTTTTACCGGGGTAAACGCCATGGTTCATGTTTATGGCGCGCAAAACTTTCCATACAGTTTCGCTCCGGTTGGTTACCAGGCTACCCTCATTGCAATTGGGGCGAAGGATGGAAAACTGTATTCTTCTTTCACGCCGCTTACCATCACAAACAATATGACGGTGAATTTCACTCTAACAGAAACCACCGAAACAGCTTTCAAAGCAGCTATAGACGCGCTCAACTAATTACCTCTGCATTTTCGGAGGCGGCCCGGGGAAAAGATGGGGATCTTCCCGGGCTTTTTTTACCGTATCTTTGCAAAAATCACATTCATGAAACCCGTATTATTCTCTGCTTTTTGTTTTCTGCTAACTGCTTCATACAGCCAGGGAAGCTGGATTCAGAAAACGAACATTCCCCCTTCCGCACGGAACGAAGCGACTGCTTTTTCAATTGGAAATCTGGGATATGTAACGCTCGGGTCTACTACAGGGCTGGCAACCGATATTTGGGAATACGATCCCTCCGCCAATACTTGGACCCAGAAAGCTAATTTTCCGGGCGCCGGACGCAACAGCCCGGTTTCCTTTTCCATCTCCGGAAAAGGTTATGTGGGTACCGGCGGCACCTACAATGATTTCTGGGAGTTTGATGCTGCCGCTAATGCCTGGACCGTACGAACCAATTTTGGCGGAGCCGGCCGGGAGGGTGCAGTAGGATTTTCCGTGAACGGCAAAGGATACATCGGTACCGGAGGAAGCTATCAGAATGATTTGTGGGAATATGACCCTGCTTCCAATGCCTGGACTCAGCGTGCCAATTTACCGGCCAGTGCGCGTTATCACGCCATTGGATTCGGCATTGGTAATTATGGATACATCGGAACCGGCTTCGGCGGAACATTTTATTCTGACCTCTGGCAGTTCAATCCGGTGGCCAATACCTGGTCTCCCCGTTCGCCGTTTCCATTGGCCGGAGTGGATCGTTCAGAAGTTTTCGTAATTGGTATGGCTGCATACCTATGTGCAGGATGGAACGGCTCCAGTGCGCAGAATTATCTCTATGAATACAATTCGCTTACAGATACCTGGTCTGTACAAACTTCACTTCCCGCCAATGCCCGTTACAACGCCATTGGTACGGCCATAGGAAATAAAGGATATGTGGGCGCAGGTTACAGCAACTTAAATGATTTCTGGGAGTTCACACCATCCGTTATTGTAGGACTGGATAACGAGGAGTCACTCATCACTTCTCTGACACTTTTTCCAAATCCTGCTTCTTCGTCTCTTCATGTGGTCCTGAATCTCAGAGAGCCGGGTAGTTGTAATCTGGCGGTATCTGACCTCAGCGGAAAGCTGATTGACCGTGTTGCATCCGGTAAAACATGCGGAGCAGGCGAGCATACGTTTACTATTTCCGTAGAGTCTCTTCCGGCCGGGGTTTACTTTCTTTCAGTGCAGGCCGGGAATTCATCTGAACAAAGAAAGTTTATTGTAAGATGAAGACGTTACTGCTGCTGCTCTCCGGAGTCATTTTATTATGCCCGGAACTGCTTTCCCAAACTTCCGGTCCGGCCGGCCCTGGCTCCGCAGTCAACACGATGTGTAGTTTTTCGTACAGCAGCATGGTGGGATATACTCCTGCCACCAATGTAATGAGTTCAGACAATGTGTATGCAACCGCGTCACATTGCGATTGCTGTGATCAGAATACCCAGTGTTTGTTTGCCACTAATTTCGGATTCAGCATTCCCCTTTCTGCCACCATCAATGGCATCGTTGCGGAAGTAGAGAAGCGGTCCGGACCGAACGGACAGATGCAGGATAACCCGGTAATGATTCTGAAGAACGGAACCGAGACCGGCACCAGTCATTCCCTTCCCGGCAACTGGGGTTACACAGATCAGTATTACACCTACGGCAGTTCCACAGATCTGTGGGGTGCCACATGGTCGCCGGCTGACATCAATAACTCAGGATTTGGCCTGGGATTTGCCTCCATCAGTTACACCTGCTTCGGAAACAATCAGCCGCTGGTTTCTTATATTGATCATGTACGGATAACCATTCATTACACGGATTTAAGTACCGGTATCCATTCTTCCCAAAGCAGCGATGAGATACGTGCCGGAGCCGACCGAGATGGCTTTTTCGTTTACCTTCCGGCTGAAGGAATTATTAAGCTGGTTATTACCGACCTGTCAGGCAGGCAGCGAATGCAACAGGATATCTCAGGTAAAGGATATCATCCTGTGTTTTGTGAGGAACATGGCATGTTTCTTTTGCAGGTCATCGGCACGAACGGTGTTGCTGCCTTTCGTGTATTTCGCTGATTTCACTATCTTTACGTCCCTTTAAAAGGGTCCTGTAGTCCGCCGTGGCGGATGGGCAGAGCAGTAAAGCTCTCTAAAAAATCTCAAATATTGGTCCTGTAGCCGAGAGGTTAGGCAGAGCTCTGCAAAAGCTCCTACACCAGTTCGAATCTGGTCGGGACCTCAATATATCAATGAACGATGAAAGCGCTTTTGGGCGCTTTTATCATTTTTGTATCTTTATACTGTTCCAGGCATCCCCCTCTGTTTCTCAGATTACGAACCTGTGCATGAAATAAGCACTTTAAGTTCGCCTTTGGTTCACGCCATAAGAAGGATCTTTTCCGTTAACGTGCGGCATCATACCTTTTTGCTTATTCTTTGGGCCTCCAACGCCAACTGGAGTTTTTCCCAAACCACCGGCGTAAACCAATATGCGTGGATCACTAACGGTCCGGTGTATTGCATTGAACCCTCTCTGAATGGTGTGTATGTTGGGGGAAACTTCACCGATGTGGGTCCACCCACCGGCCACTTCGTTTTTCTTGATTCCACATCCGGTTCGGTGCTTCCCGGCCATCCGAAAATCTCCGGCAACATTTATTCCTGCATTGAAGATTCCCTGGGCGGCTGGATCATTGGTGGTGAGTTCCTCTATAAGAATGTTAGAAATCTTGCCCGGATCAGCTCAACCGGTCAGGTGGATACGAATTGGTTTCCGAATCCTGACGGACCAGTGTACTGCATCTCCAGAGGGAAAAAACGCATTTACTTCGGCGGAATCTTCGCCAACGTGGAGGGTGAATCCCGTACCAATATCGCCGCCATTGATACCAATGGCACACTTGACCTCAACTGGATACCTCAGTCTGATGGCCCAGTTTATGCACTCATCGCTGACACAGCAAATGATCTTGTTTACGCAGGAGGTGATTTTTCACAGATCGGGGGTGCGGCCCGAAGCAATATTGCACGGCTTGATACCATCACCGGATCTATACTTGGACCTGCTTTTCCATACATTGATTATTCCTTTTTGGTGAACGGTGTCATTCACTGTCTGGCGTTAAGGAATGATACCTTATTTGCCGGCGGCGATTTTACAGAAGTAAACAATTCTCCCCGTCAAAGGTTTGCCGCCTTCTCCACAGCCAATACCCTGCTCGGGATCTCGGTGTCCTGTAACGCAACGGTGTATGCACTCGCGTTGCATGATGGTAATCTGATCCTCGGAGGTGCCTTCAGTACCGTCAACAGCACCATGCGTAACCGCATCTGTATGTTAGATATTGGGTCCGGAATGCTTACCTCCTTCAATCCATACTTCGATGGCCGGATTATGACGCTTCAATGCAATGATTCACTGATTTATGCGGGTGGAATCTTCGAAACGATAAACAATATTCCCCGGAAAAATCTTGCCGCGATCGGAATGAATTCCGGTACACTTTCTCCCTGGAATCCTCATATGAGTAATGCGGTACGATGCCTGCTGGTGCAAAACGATACGATCATTTGCGGTGGAGAATTCTCCAGTGCCGGAGGACTTTCGGTACAGTACATCTTTGAATTTGATCCGGTTACCGGGCAACCTACGTCTTTCAGCCCCGGAACAAATGGTCCCGTAAATACTGCTTTTCTCAAAGATTCCATGCTGTTCCTTGGGGGACAATTCTTCGAAGCATCCGGCCAATCCAGGATGAATCTCGCCATCTACAATGTTAACACCGGCGCACTATCCACGCAAGAGTTCCCGGTTAATGGTCCTGTCAGAAAAATTACGGCATCGGGAAATGAGTTATTTCTGGGCGGAAATTTCACCATGGTAAACAACTTACCCAGAAGCAATGCAGCTTCCATTGATCTTAATCTAAATCAGGTTACAATGTGGGCACCGGATCCTAATGGAACGGTGAATGATATTATTGTATCCGGCGACCGGATCTACATCGCAGGATATTTTTTGCAAGTAAAGGGTTATCCGAAAAAAAGGATAGCCTGCGTGAGCAGAACCACATCCTATCCGTTGATGAACTGGAGTGCTGATTTCAATGACGGCGTATACGACATTGTAATCCATAATGGTCACTTATATGCCGGAGGATTTTACACGCTGATTAATGGTCAATCCAGAAACTATCTGGCTCGCCTGGATACCTCCAATGGCGCCTTGAGCACCTGGAACCCTAACCCAAACCAGATCGTTCATTGCCTGTTTTTGCATGGAGATAGCCTTTTAGTGGGAGGAAGATTCAACTCCATCCTGAACACCTGGAGACCGGGTAGTGCGGAGATCGATCTGAACTCTGATCAACTTACTGCTTTTTTCACTCCAACGGATAAATATATATATAGTATGTTGTATAAGAACGGGAATCATTACCTCGGTGGCAATTACGCTGAAATATGCAGCATGTATCATCCGCATTTTGCCGTTCACTACAACGCATTGCTCACGTCGGCTCCTCTGTCAGCCGGGAATGAAAATGATATTCTTGTTTATCCGAATCCAAGCCAGGGTGTGGTGGTGGTAACACTTTCAGGACCTGTACCCGATCATGCAACAATCAGCATTTCGGATCTTTCCGGACGCCTTATCGTGAAACAGGGTATTTCTCCCGATAAAACCTCTCCTGAATTCAGGTTAGACTTAAGTGCATTCAGCAACGGAGTCTATTTCTGCACGATTGAAGGCGATTCACTTCGGAAGGTGTGTAAATTGATCATCCGCAAAGATTAAAGACAAAGAGACGCGGCATCACCCCAAAAATAACAGTACGCACTGGCACTGCATTTATTCCTTCACGATGAATTTCATGATCTGTTTACCCTCTGTGAGGATACGGATGGTATAAATGCCTGCAGGTAGGCCGCTGAGGTCAGCGCTGAAAACTCCGGTAGCGTTTTGATATTCCTGAACACCCTGTCCGAATACATTTAAAACCTCTATATCCACACCGGCAGGAAATGAACTGAGGTCAATTGAAAACAGACCCTTGCTCGGGTTGGGGAACACGATTAGATCCTTCGGATAAATATCTGCGGCCACCTCGGTACTGAGATTACCCGTGATTAAAATATTATCAATGGCAAATGAAGGATTGGTACCATACCCAGAGCTTGTGAATCCGAAGCGCAGGCGTAAATCCGTTTGATTTAAAATTCCGGGAACCTGTGCAGAACTAATCGTCTGTGCTGCCCAGTTCGGATTACCACTATATCTTGCAACAGGCGATGTAATATTGGTCCAGCTGTTACCCCCGTCCGTGCTGTAATCCACAAACCCGTAACTTGCCAATAAGGGACCCGTTTGTCCCTGACACAGCCAATCAAACTGAATTGTTACTGCCGGCTGCCCAACAGTACTGAATCCGGAGGTCATGGTAGCATATACCGTTTCACCTGAACCACTTCCAAGGATCACATATACCGCACAATAATCTCCCGACAGATCGTCATACACATGCAGGTAATTGCCTCCTCCCTGATTGGGGGTATTGTCTACACAGGTGTAGACATTGTTCACCACCCAGGTGTTGAATGCATTGCCCATCTGTAAATTCCATCCGGCATTGCCGTTGGTGAAATTATTCTGGTAAAGAGTGGTTTGAGAAACTCCTGCCAAAGACAGGAACAAAAGGGCGGAGAAAAGAGTCTTCATGAGAACGGGCGTATGCGGTGGAACATGTAAAGTTAATGAAGTAGAGCAATATATGCAAACCGGGAGCTTGTCATCTGTCAGAATGAGTAAGATCATATCCAAAGAGTATACGTGCAATACATTTGCATTAAAATATATACCATGAAAACGCTCTTTACAGTATCCTTGTTTTTGATCGGGATGACCGGAGTTTCCCAAACTATTCCGAACGGTGGTTTTGAAAGTTGGAATACCGTCACGTTTCTGAATCCCTCAAACTACCCTCAGACCTCTAATTACGACGGATACCGGTACGGATTGCCTGTTAACACCACGCGCGTTACAGATGCTCAGCTTGGAACCTATGCCGTGAATATGGTTACGGTCTCCAACAGCACGGATACTATGTTCGGGTACTTTGTGAACGGAGATCCCGGTACACTGGAAGGTGGAATTCCAATGAATCAGATTCCTACTTCCCTGACCGGATATTACAAGTGTTCGGTTCCGGCCGGAGATACCGCTATCTTTTTGCTTGTATTTAAGCAGGCCGGCAATCCCATCGGCCAATACATCTATAAATTCACTGGCACCCAAAGCACCTATGCTCCCTTTTCTATTCCTGTTTCGCTACCGGGCAATCCGGATTCTGTTATTGTTGGGGCAGCCTCCAGCAACGCGTTTCAATGGCAGGGTATTCCTGGAAGCATGCTGCAACTCGACAATCTTTCTTTTACCGGGGTTAGCAACCAGCCCCCACTGCTCAACGGAAGTTTTGAAAACTGGGCCAATCAGAACATGCATTTCCCCTCGCAGCTTACAGTGGGAGGTGATACAGCAGTGAGAACTACGGATGCCTATGCGGGAACGTATGCCATCAAACTTACAACGATGGATTACGGAAATAATAACTACGGACAATCTGCGGTAACAAACGGGCTTTTTACTGACAACGGCGTACAAGGAGGCCGGCCATTTTCTTTAATGACGGATACCATTTGCGGGTACTATAAATACCTGGTGAACGGAATCGACAGCGCTGCGTTGTGGGTCAACATCACCTCCGGAGGAAACCCGGTGGGTGGAATATATACAGGTCTGCCGCCCGTCTCAGTGTATACCTATTTTGAATTTCCGCTGATATCCGGCTCAATGCCTGATACCCTGCTCTTCTTCGCCGGCTCTTCTTCTAATAATACCACACAGGCCAATGTAGGCAGTCGGCTTTATCTGGATGATGTGCGTCTGAAAAGCCAGCCTGTTTCAGTTACTTCCACAACGCATTGGAGAAAACAGCTCCGGCTTTCTCCGAATCCCGCAACGGATCATACCCGTATAGAATGGAACACCGGATCGTCCGAACCTGTGGTAATCACCCTTTCAGACATTCAGGGAAAGGTGATCTCTGTATTTTCATTGCCCGGGAATACCCCCCACATGCTGCTAGACCTGAATGGATTTGAAGCCGGAGCATATCTCGTAAATGTAAAAACTCAAAGCACCAGCCTGAGTAAAAAACTAATCGTGAACGGACACTAAACCGTTCGGTTTCTTTAAGGAACAGATTGTACCTTTGGGATGCTATGCCGTTCCGGGTACTTCTGTTTCTTTTTCTTTCTTCCCCCCTTCTCTTTTCCCAAACCATACCGGATTCTCTGTACCGGCAGATCAAAGGAGGCACAGATTCTGTACGTCTGAAAGCGCTGCTTCAACTCAGCAAAACACATTCGTCCATTTTCCACGATTCCGGACTTTGGTATGGCAAGAAAGCCCTGGAACTTGCGACCGATCTGGAGGACCTCAAAAATCAGGCCTGGGCATTGAATTACATCGGGAGTACTTTTTATTACCATGGCAATTACGACAGCGCCCGTAAATACCACGAGGAAGCACTGGACATTCGTTTAATCATCGGAGATAAAAAAGGATTAGGTGCCTCCTACAACAACCTGGGAAATATCTATGACGATGAAGGTAATTCTTCCGTTGCACTGGAATATTATCAAAAGGCCCAGCGCTATTTTGAAGAGATCGGTTTCCTGACCGGGATGGCCATCACTTATAACAGTATTGGGAATCTCTACTATTACCGTAAAGAATTCGTGAAAGCCCTGGACTACTTTAAACGCTCTTATGCAATCCATGAAAAGGGCGGAGATACACTCGGGTTGATCCATACCTGGAATAACATGGCCATCATCTATGACGACCTGAATGAAAAGAATAAGGCACTGGATTGCTACCTCCGCTCTTTGAGCATGGCTGAAAAATCCGGTTATACGGACGCCATCCTGACCTGCTATTCGAATCTGGCTCAGATCTACATGAATAATGGTGATTACAAGGTTTCGGAAGAATATACCCGAAAAGCCCTGAAAGCTAATGAGTCGTATGGTGACTCCACCCAACTGATCTCTCTGTATACCAATTTTGCAATACTCCACCGAAAGAAGGGAAATCTGGATTCTGCCATCTATTATTGCCAGTTGTCACAATCTATTGCCCTGCGGAATAAACTTCGCTCCTCTGTTGCCTACAATTACCAGTTTATGGCTGAGGTATTGGCCAAACAGGGCAAGTTTAAAGCGGCGTACGATATGCACAAGCTCTTTTCGCTGACAAACGATACCGTACTGAACGAGGAGAACAGCCGGCAGGTCAGCGAAATGGAAACACGGTTTGAAACGGCCAAAAAGGACAAGGAAATCATAAAAAAGAATGCGGAAATAAAAAAAGCAGAAGCCGAAAGTGCCAGCAACACCCTTCAACGGAATGCACTCCTTGGAGGGTTGCTCGTACTATTAGCTTTCACCATCTATATTGCGAACAGCTACATAAAGAAAAAACGGGTACACCGGATTATGGCAGAACAAAAACATATTATTGAAGAAAAGCAGCGCGACATTCTCGACAGCATTTACTATGCCCGGAAGATCCAGCGCTCTCTTCTGCCAAATGAGCACTACATGTTCCAAACTTTAAAACGGCTGAAACCATGAAACGTTTGGGTCTGTTGTTGATCATGATTGCTCATGTGTTCTGCTGCTACAGCAACAACGAACATAGAACAGATAGTCTGTTAAAAAGACTGGAAACGGAACAGGTTGACAGCAATAAGGCAGATATTTTCAGAAGGCTGTATCGGTTAACGGTGAATTCTGAACCTGAAAAGGCTAAATACTTTCTTGAGCAGGGACTTACCCTTTCCCGGAAAGCCGGGTTGCTAAAGCGGGAAGCCATCTTCCTGAACGGCTTGGGAGAATATTACAGGAGGAAGGGTGATTTTAAACAAGCAGTCAGCTTTTACATGCAGTCGCTGGCATTATGCCAAACACATAAATTCAGGCTGGAAGAATCCTGGGCATTCAACAATCTGGGAGAAGTGGCCCGGATGAAAGGAGATTATACCACTGCCTTGAAGCAATATCAACAGAGCCTGCGTATCAAAGAAGAGCTGAATGATCAAAAAGCTGTTTCGAGCACACTGAACAACATCGGATTAATCTTTCTGGAGCAAAAGAAATATAAGGAAGCACTATTGTATTTTGAACGAAGCTTAGAAACCCGGGCCAAGCTTGGTCTGCGTGATCAGTTAGCCACTAATTACACGAATATCGGAAGAATCTATTATGAAAGCGGAAACTACCTTCTTGCCCTCCAGTACTTTCAAAAAAGTCTGGAGTTAGACAGGGAATTCAACATGCCGGATGAGGTGATGATGGATTTGAATAATATCAGTGAGATGTATGTGCATTTGGGAAAAAGGGATTCCGCATTGATCATTATCCGGGAGGCGTTAAAAATTGCCATAGAACTCGGAGATACCTACACGGAAACCCTGATCCGCGTGAATGTTGGAGATCAGCTGATGGAACGTGGAGATGATAAAGAGGCCATCGTGCACTATGAACGGGCTATTTCACTCGGGGAGCATTCCGGCTTCCGGGAGTTGCTGAAAGATGCCTATCGCGCACTCTCCGAATTATATTACAAGTGGGGCGATCACGAGAAGGCTTTCACCCTGCATCAGCAGTATACTATTCTGAAAGATTCCATTTATAATGCAGAAAATCTGCGCATCGGGAACGAGATGCAGGTCAAATATGAGACGGAAAAGAAGAACAAGGCTTTAACAGCTAAAAAAGCAGATGCCGAAGTAGCAGTGGCCGAAAATAAGAAACGCAGTCTTGAGCGGAACATGATGCTGGGAGGGGTAGGATTAGGTATTGCTTTGGCCATTTTTGTTTTCCGAAGTTTCCGGCAACAGCAAAGAAACAATAAAATGCTTCAGGAGCAAAAGGAGATCATTGAAGAAAAACAAAGGGAGATATTGGACAGCATTCGTTATGCCAGGAGGATACAGCAGAGCCTGATGCCTACGGAAAAGAATATATCCAGGCACATAAGCAGAACGAAATCCTGAATAACGGGTTCAGAAAAAGAAATACTTACTGCACCACCACCCTTTTAAGGGCCACTTCCTTGTTTCCTTCCATGATCTTACAGAGGTAAATACCTGAAGGAACATCTTTACGGTACAAGGTGAAGTGGGTTGCACCTGAAGGAATGATTTCTTCAGTGAGCTTACGTCCATCGGAACTATACACGGATAGAAGACCATTCTTCAAAGGCTGTGAGAAGGTGAATAGCGCCTCTGTTTCCATGGGGTTAGGGAAAATATTAACCTGCAGGCCTGATAATTCATTCAGTGCGGATGGCCCAGGCGTATATTCCCAGAACATCTGAGAGCCTCCGTTCGCGTATCCTGTTCCTACATAACCCTTATTTCCGATCACGAAAGTTGCCTGACAACAACTGGGAGGACCGCCAAAATTGGCTACCTGTGTCCAGGTATTCCCTGCAGGATCATATTCCCACCAGTCGTTCATGTATGTGTTCGGATATCCCGTTCCGATATATCCTTTCCCTGCTAAAGCAAACCCTACCGCTGCCCTCCTGGCATCAAAGAAATTTGCACGCTGGGTCCAGATGTTAGTTGCCTGATCCCACTCCCAGAAATCCTGACGGTTTAAGTTTCCATCGAATCCTGTTCCATAATATCCTTTGGTGCCAATAGAAAATCCAACACCCCAATGCGAAGCAGCACCTCCGAAATTCTGCCGCTGCGTCCAGCTATCTGTTACAGAATTATACTCCCAAAAGTCGTTTCCACCCGCATTACCCATTCCCACATATGCCAGACTTCCGATCACAAACGCTTGTGCTCCCGTACAAGACGGCCCGCCGTAAGGTGCCTTCACTGTCCAGGTATTGGTGCTTTGATCCCACTCATAAGTATCAGGTGCAGAGCCGGTGGTAACATATCCTTTGGTGCCAATAGCAAAAGCCACATGAAAATATTTTGAGACCGGGCAGTTAGCGCGTTGTGTCCAGCTATCCAGGGTCTGATCCCACTCCCACAACTCATTCCCGGAAACATTCCCACCCATGATATACCCTTTGGTGCCAATAGAAAATCCGGCAGCCTTTTCACGGGCAGCTCCGGCAAAGTTACTCCGCGCAACCCAGGACCCCTGGGCTAATACAGATGCTGACATAAACAGGGATGTAAGAATGGATAGCACTTTCATAACGGGACTTTTTTTTCAAAGGTACTCCTTTTCCTTTGATTCTTTCATGGTTTGTACCTTTGTGGTATGAATCAACCGGATCTCATCACGCGAAAGCTGCGAAAAGCCGTTTGGGAGGCACAGGAAACCTTTTCCCTCATTTCTCCAAGCGACAAAGTGATGGTATGCCTCTCCGGTGGAAAAGATAGTTTCACCCTGCTTGACATGATCCTGCATATGCAGCTGGTCATGAAACACTCCTTTGAAATTGTGGCCGTAAATCTGGATCAGAAACAACCCGGCTTTCCGGCTCATATTCTTCCGGAATATCTCCGTCAAAAGAAAGTATCCTTCCGGATCCTGGAACGCGATACCTATTCCATAGTCAGAGAAAAAATACCTGAAGGAAAAACCATGTGCAGCCTCTGTTCCCGGCTACGGCGCGGAACACTTTATTCCGCTGCAGAAGAAATGGGTGCTACCAAGATTGCACTTGGACATCACCGTGAAGATGTCCTCGAAACATTCTTCCTGAATCTGTTCTTCTCCGGAAAACTGGAAGCCATGCCGGCAAAATACCGGACAGATGACGGAAAACACGTGGTCATTCGTCCATTGGCTTATTGTAAGGAAGAGGAGATTATCGCTTATGCTGCACAACAACAATTTCCCATTATTCCCTGTAATCTTTGCGGTTCACAGGAAAACCTGCAACGCAAAGTGGTAAAGAAAATGATGCAGGAATGGGAAGAGGAATATCCGGACAGGAAAGAAGTGATGATGACTGCGTTGATGAACGTTCACTCATCACATCTCTATGACAGTTCCAGGTATGATTTTGAAAAACTGAAAGAAATGATCAGCGGCTGAGCACTATCTTCTGCACGTAAGGCCGCTCCGCTCCCTCGATCACCACAAGATAAGTTCCTGCCGGCATTCCGCCCGAGAAAATCTCCAGACTACCGTTTCCTTTCCACCCCGATGACCATACCTTGCTGCCGCCCGTACTCATAAGGCTGACTTTTAGAGACGTGCCGGGAACGAGACTTCCGGAGTTGACCTGAATTTTATCCGGCGTCACCGCCACGGAAAATCCGAATGGCGACGCATACTGGGTGCAGCATTCTCCCGTGGTGAGCGTATAATCTACCCGTAACTGAATATGATCTATACAAATGGTGGGCGAAAGTGCCGAGGAGTTATTTTTAATAATATAGGCCAGACCGAAATCCGGGCTGTTCACCTCATTTACTGTAAAAGGATAACCCCAGAGATCGGTTGCACCACCGTAAGTAACCACTGAATCCGTGCTGCCAAATACGTTGGGAACTGCATAATTATTTCCCACCACAGCCCAATTCATGGGAACCAACCGCATGACAGAGTCGGATGCAATGCCGGGAATATCGGCGCTGCGCTCCACCTCCACTGTTATGCCGGTGATGAGTGCGTTCAGGGGGATGCTGAAACCGAAACCATGTGCATAAAAATAGCGGGTATAAAAACAACTATCGTTCTGACAATCAGGGCGCAGCTCCAGTACCGCGTTCACACACTGATCATCACTGGCATTCGCATTCTGGATAGTAGCATAGTATTCACCGGGGTAGCAGGAACAGGGTGGCCGGTTCTCTGTGATGGTAGGAGCGGCCGGTCCAACGGTCTGTCCAAACGTAGGGGCCATACCCAGAAGGAAAAAAGATGTAAAGATCACTTTCATACTGGAACGTTTTGCGACATCTAATATACAACAATTACCTTTGCCCTCCTTATGAACCTTCTGTCGGTAGAAAAGCTTTACAGGAATATGAGCGAAAAGATCCTCTTCGAGGATATAAGCTTTGGCGTTGAGAGCGGGGAACGTATTGCTATGGTAGCCAGAAACGGGGCCGGAAAAACAACCTTGCTGAAGATCCTTCAGGGAAAGGAAACGGCCGACCGGGGCAAAGTGGTTTTCCGGAACAATCTGAAGGTCTCCTTTTTGGAACAGGATCCCGTTTTCCCCGCACAGTGCAGTGCGTATGATGCCCTGTTCCGTTCGGATAATGCTTTGCACCGTGTAGTGAGCGCTTATGAGAAAGCCCTGGCGCTACACGAAGCGGATCCCTCCGATAAGAACAGCACACTGCTGGAATCTGCACTCAATGAAATGGAATCAGCCAATGCCTGGGATTACGAAGCGCGTGTGAAGCAGGTTTTATCGCATCTGAAACTTCTGCAGCTCGATCAGCCGGCGGCTTCGCTTTCAGGAGGAGAACAAAAACGGCTCGCACTGGCTAGAGTGTTGCTCGAGGAACCGGAGTTGCTTATTATGGATGAACCGACCAACCATCTTGATCTGGAAATGATCGAATGGCTGGAAGAGTACTTCAGGAGAAACGATGTTTCCCTGCTGGTTGTTACCCACGACCGCTATTTTCTGGACAATGTATGTACCGCCATCCTGGAACTGGACCGTGGACAGCTGTACCGCTACGATGGCAACTATGAATATTTCATTCAGAAAAAAGCAGAGCGTGAGAGCAACGAAGCATCCGCACGTGCCAAAGCGGAGAACCTATACCGGAGGGAACTTGAATGGATCCGCAAATCTCCGCGGGCCAGAACCACGAAATCACGCTCTCGCATTAACGCTTTCGGAGAACTGGAAGAACGGCTGGCAGAGTATAAAGAGGAAGAAGAACTGGCGCTCAGCGTAAAAATGACCCGCATCGGGGGAAAGATCCTGGAGTTGAAAAGCGTGACGAAAGCATTCGGTGACAAAAAGGTGCTGGCCGGATTCGACCATGTATTCAAAAAAGGAGAGCGTATCGGTATTGTGGGAAAGAACGGTGTAGGGAAAACCACTCTCCTGAATCTCATCACCGGTAGCGAAACACCGGACACCGGCACGGTCAGTGTAGGGGAAACCATCACGTTCGGCTATTACTCTCAGAAGGGGATGGTGCTGAAGGAGGAAAAGCGCGTTATTGAGGTGGTGAAAGACGTAGCTGACCACATTCCAATGGCCGACGGCAGCTCCCTGACTGCTTCCCAGCTTTTACAACACTTTTTATTCTCTCCCGAAATGCAGTACACATTCGTTTCCAAGCTCAGCGGAGGAGAAAAGAAAAGGCTGTACCTGCTTACAGTGCTTATGAAGAATCCGAACTTCCTGATACTGGATGAACCAACCAATGATCTGGATCTGGCGACCCTGAGTACGCTGGAAAACTTTCTTTCAGATTACAATGGATGCCTGATGATCGTTTCTCACGACCGGTACTTTATGGATAAACTCTGCGATACACTTTTTATCATGGAAGGAGAAGGCCGGATCACTCATTTCAACGGTACCTATTCTGAATGGCGGGCGAGGGAAAAAAAGGAAGAACGGACGACACCGGTTTTGGAAAAAGAAAAAAGAGCGGTGCCAGCGACTAAAAAAGGTTTGTCCTACAAAGAAAAATTCGAGATGGAAACACTCGAAAAGGAAATGCCGGTGCTGGAGCAGAAAAGAAAAGAGCTGGAAGTTAGGCTCGGCTCCGGAATCACGGATCATGCCGAACTGCAGAAGTTATCAGCTGAGATCGGGAAGATCAGTGAGGCGCTGGACCGCCAGCAACTCCGCTGGCTTGAACTTGCAGACCGCACCGCCTGACCTTCTCCGATCCGGGGGATGTTCCCTTACATCTTTGAATAGATGATTCGCACGGTATATACATGATCGCGGGATACATCGGAAGGAATCACCCTTTTTCCGTTCAGCCGTTCCATTATCTGCGCATTAAAATCCTTATCTCCGCCCTGGATCTCCAGAATTTCAATCAGGTCTTTTTCATTTACCCGGAAAAGAACCGTAGCTGCTGTTTTTCCGGTTTCCAGATCATAGCGTTCACCAGAGAGCTTCTTAAGGATCTGATCGCTCATGCGAATCGCCTTACTTCCGAGTTTTCCTTCGCCGCCGGCATAGGAAACCAGGCTAAAAGATATGGCCAGCAGCAGTGACATTAGTGTTTTCATGGTATTGATTTTTGGGATGTTTAACTCATTCACACCCATAGGACGTATACCCCCCCTGAAATGTTACACCCGAGAAATATTCTGATTTACCCGTTTTTCTTTTCCAGCACCTCTACCCGCTTAACCAGGTCATCCAGGTTCCTGAAATGGATATAGGACTTACGGTACCGGGTTACCTCAAATGCGGGCGATCCCATGAACGCCTCTCCCGGCTTATTTATGCTCTTTGAAATACCCGACTGGGCGGCGATAACGGTATTATCGGCCACTTTCAAATGGCCAACAATACCCACCTGTCCGCTGAACATACAGTTCTTCCCGATCTTGGTGGATCCCGCGATCACACCTGCAGCAGCGATAAAAGTATTCTCTCCCACCTCTACGTTGTGGGCAATATGGATCAGGTTATCAAACTTGACTCCCTTGCGCAGAATGGTGGACCCCAGGGTAGCCCGGTCAATGGCACAGTTGGCCCCGATCTCAACATCATCTTCAATAATCACATTACCGATCTGGGGAATTTTTTTCTGTTCGCCGAGAGCAAAGCGGAAACCGTCACTTCCGATCACGGTCCCGGAATGAATAATGCAGTTCTTCCCAACCACACAATCAGCATAAATCTGTACCCCGGAAAAAATCGTAGTGTTGTCGCCTATATGTACTCCCTCTCCTATATAGGTGTTGGGATAAATTTTCACGTTGTTACCTATGACCGCTCCGTCGCTAATTACGGCGAATTCACCCGCATAGAGATCCTTACCCGTTTTGGCGCTACCGGCAATATGTGCTTTCGGAGAAATACCCTTCTTATTCAGTTTGATCTGCGAATACACTTCCAGAAGCTTCGCAAAAGCAGATTCCGGGCTTTCTACCCTTACCAGCGTACAGGAAACAGGACCGGTTAGCTCATAGGCTTTAGCGACAATCACCAGGGAGGCTTTGGTTGAATACAGGTACTGGTTGTAGAGGGGATTCGCCAAAAACGAGATGGTTCCCGGCCTCCCTTCTTCAATTTTTGCCACTCCTGATATCTTTACCCCATGATCGCCCTCCACGGTACCGTCAACGAGTTCAGCGATTTGTTTCGCAGTGAATTCCATGTATTAAAGGTAGCGCTTTTAAACGGTATTCAGCGCACGATCATCAGCCGGCGACTGATCCCGGTATCTGTTCTGATAAAATAGAGTCCGTCGGGAAGTCCCGAAATGTCCAGCGAGGCAGAATTCATTTTTCCTGACCGGATAACATTCATCTGCTCTCCCGAAACATTGAGGATCTCCAGCACCTGAAATTCTTTTCCGGCAATAAAGGTCACATGCGACTGCGCGGGATTTGGAAAGACCTGTATTAAAGTATTCTCGCCGGTCTCCGCTATTCCTACCGAACAGTTGGAAGTACCAATAGTGGGCGATGTGGATATGCTGAAAGGTCCGTTGCCGTTCGGACAGCGATGAAATGAAACATCCGCAACAAGATTACCGAATGAAAGGGAATCAATGATCGTTCCGCTGGCATAGGAAAGCATCAGCTGTTCCCCGGACGACATGAGTTTGAAATTCGCATGTAGTCCCTGCTCGTTTCCTTCCTCATCGCACCAGATAATAAGGTAGCCACCGGCAGGAATCACTGCATTCACAGGAAAAGCCCACTTGGCAGGCGTAGTAAAGATATCCGTCATATATAGTCCGTCGAGCCCAATATTCGAAGGAGTGTTATTATACAATTCAACCCAGTCCTCATAATCACCATCGGGATCCGTAGTGTAGGTTACGTTCTGGCTCATGAATTCATTGATCGTAACTTGTCCGGGCAAAGCGGCGGGTACGGTGATCAGTATGGTGTGCCAATTGTGTTCCGCCCGTTCCGGAGAGAACAAACCGGCCGTGTTGTTTTCAGCATAAATATAATACTGTATCTCCCCACCCTGTGCCATCACAAAGGCACCATAAATACCATCATTGGCGGCACCATCCTGGTGTAACCCATCATCCATCATATTCACGTAAGTGAATTTGTCCGGTGTAGCATACCTGTAACCCAGGTGCGCATAGGTGGGATTATTCAGCGAAGCGGTAATCCAAACCGTATCATTGGAGGCCGGTGCTCCGGGAGAATAATTAATGTTGCTGATAGAAGGCGGTACAGCAGAAAAATCTGCCAGGCCGCTGATATAAGATGAACGGGCATTCATCAGCCAGGAGATACCGGGAATGGACGAAGGAAAAGACGTGATAGTTGTGGTCAGGTTATTAATAAAGTCGTTATAGGTATAGAATTTATAAGGATCATTGGTATAATATGGTCCAATGATTCCCTGTAGCGTTTGACCCGTAGTGTAATAGGAGTTATTCACGAAATTCTCATTATTCAGCGTCCGCATATGCGCGATGTACATTCTC
The DNA here is from genome assembly GCA_020852255.1 of Bacteroidia bacterium. Lineage (NCBI taxonomy): Bacteria > Pseudomonadati > Bacteroidota > Bacteroidia > Bacteroidia bacterium. The sequence goes on from JADZBD010000004.1 coordinate 70,867, forward strand.
TTATACTTCGGGTTCTGAAGAATTTTCTGGATCAGGGGCCTGTTGGAATTGGTGCTGTGCAGGAGGTGATTCATGGTTTGCATCTGGGTGGGAGACAAGCTTCCGCTTCCCGTATTTGAAAAAACCCCGAAGGCCATATTCAGATCCCACACCACAGAATTCATCCGGCCGTTATTATCCCTCACCAGGTAATAATTCTGGGCAAAGGCTCCGCTGTAACTGTCGAGATGAACCAGCAGATTACTAAAGGCCAGCATCCAGATCGCCCGGTCTACATCCAGGTTCTTATGCATGTTAGCCGCGTTATTCTGCAGCGTATCGCACAAACGCGTCAGATCCTTCCAGGCATAAGAGGATTTGAGTTCATAATAGGGATAATAGAGCGTGCTGTCGGATCCAAGATATTTCAGATTGGGTCCTGAGGTACTGGAAACCTGCTGCGGGTTGCACTTTACGATGGTATTCCCGGAAACATAAAAATGATCGCTCACCCAGTCTTTGTTTACCGCTTCAGCATTCACATACACTCCCCGTAATCCTCCATTGATATATACCTGGGCAAAATTAGCCCTCGGGCAGTGCATATAATTTTTCAGAATGTCATAGGACAACACCTCACGGACGATGGAAGGGTCGCGGTAACAATTGTTCAGCTTAATATCCTGGATGCCCTGGTAGTTTTGTGATAAAACAGAATTCAGCTCTATATGTAAAGGGTTTTTATTGTTATTTGAATTATACGAGCTGTTGCCTTTGTATTTTACCCCGCAGGAATCAAAACGAGTTCCGTTCACCACCACTGAATCTGCTATGATATATCCTTCGGCACCCGCCTTAGCCGTATCCATCCGGTAATCCCAGTTGCTGAATCCAAAATAGATGCGGATATCCTGCACATTGTTGAGATCATAAAATGTGGTTTGCGCCCCTGCCGGCAAAATACCAGCAAACAAGGATAACAAGGAGAAGATCCGCAGCATTCGCTTTCGTTTACCCAAATTTAACTATTACGCTTCAATTCCATGTTTCTTCTTACAGCGTGATAATCAGCCATATATAATAATCTCGCATACCCTTCCGGGTAGTAAAAGCCGGCCGGCTTCGTCTAAAATTCCCCTCAATCTCAGTATCTTTGCTTTTTACCAGCATCTAAACCTAAACCAATGAGAAAACTCTTTACAACACTTACCGTTCTTGCCTGTGCGGGGCTTTCCGCGCAGACCTCCTTCTGGACAGAAAACTTCGGATCCGGCTGCAACCGGGGAACGATTGTTACTTCCTATACCGGAAGTAACGGAGCCTGGACCCTTACCAACGGAACAAACCAGACTTATGCAAACCAGTGGTTTGTAAGCGCTACAGCCGGAGGAACGGCGGTGAACCAATGCGCATCGTCCTGTTTGCTTACCAGCAACACCAATCCCACACTTCATGTAGGCAATCCGGCAGTATCCATTCCCAACGTAATTAATATCGGTGCGGATACCACCTCAACCTATCTCACAGGGCTTTTCTGCGGTATGGGAATTTGTTCCACTACTGACCGCCGTGCAGAATCGCCCACGATCAATTGCACCAACCGTACAGGGATAAGCGTTACATTTCTCTACTATGAGAACGGAGAAACCACGAACGATGATGCGACATTCTGGTATTACAACGGCTCTTCCTGGGCACAGCAGAATGCACTTGCAAAAACCACACTTGGAAATTGTGTACCGATGGGACAGTGGACTACGATAACTATTAATCTTCCCGCTTCCGCCAACAACAATCCGAACGTGAAGATCGGATTCCGTTGGGTGAATAACGATGATGGGCTGGGAAATGATCCTTCCTTTGCTGTGGATGACATCAGCGTATCCGGCATGTCTACTATCGGAATGATTCAGACAGATCTGTCACATGTGAATGTATTCGCCGCAGGAAACGAAATTTATGTGGAAAATGCAGGCAACTTTGAGGTGAAAGGTGTTTATGATCTTGTTGGTAAAGAGATTTCTTTCAACAGGAACGGCAATATCCTGAGCGTAAACGCTCCCTTGGGGATTTACTTTGTTGAACTTTACACTGAAGGACAGCGTTTGGTTCGCAAGATCATGATCCGTTGATCCCTTCTCTCTTTATGTATCAACCCCGGCCTCATCCGCCGGGGTTTTTTATTGCGCTTTTTACTTCTAAAGCAATGGAAACTGCCGCAGGAAGCGGATGTCATTCTCGGAAAACAGACGCAGGTCGTTCACTCGGTACTTCAACATCGTAATGCGCTCAATACCCATTCCGAAAGCATAACCCGAATAAACGGCTGGATCAATCCTACAATTCTCCAGTACTGCCGGATCAACCATCCCACATCCAAGGATCTCCACCCAACCGCTGTGTTTACAGATGTTGCATCCCTTCCCACCACAGAAAGGACAGGAGATGTCCATTTCCGCACTGGGTTCGGTAAACGGGAAAAAACTGGGACGCAACCGAATCCTGGTCTCAGCACCGAACATCTCGCGTGAAAAGAAGAGCAAGGTTTGTTTGAGGTCGGCGAAAGAAACATTCTTATCTACATACAATCCTTCCACCTGATGAAAGAAACAATGGGCTCGCGCGGAAATGGCCTCATTACGAAAAACTCTTCCGGGAGAGATCGTGCGAATGGGTGGCTTTTGCTTTTCCATTACCCGCACCTGCACTGAAGAGGTGTGGGTTCTCAGAGCAATATCCTTCTCAATGAAAAAGGTATCCTGCATATCGCGCGCGGGGTGATCTTCCGGGAAATTCAGTGCGGAAAAATTATGCCAATCGTCTTCGATCTCGGGTCCTTCGGAAACATTAAAACCAATGCGCGAAAAAATGCGAATGATCTCTTCCCGGATCAGTGAGATGGGATGGCGGGTTCCGGTTTCACGAGGCTCTCCAGGAAGAGTGAGATCATGCTCCTTTCCTTCTTCGCCTCCCTGTGTATCAAACTTCTCCTTCCATTGGTTGAGTTTCTCCTGCGCCTTGTTCTTCAGGTCGTTCAGCTTCACTCCCACTTCACGTTTAAGTTCCGGCGATACATGTTTAAACTCATCGAAGAGCTGCGACAATTTTCCTTTGCGGCTCAGCATCTTCAGGCGAAATTCTTCCAGGTGCTCTTTGGATTCCACCCGGAAGTTATCCACTTCAGACATCAGCTCTTTAATGCGTTCAAGCATGGGACAAAACTACGGTTTCTTAAGAATTTCCGCCTTCAGGATACGGATATCGGTCAGCGGCCGGTTGTTATCGTCCGTTGCGGCCTGCGCCATGAGATCCACGATCTCCATTCCCTCTACCACTTCTCCGAAAACTGTATAGGATCCGTCCAGGTGCGGGGTTCCTCCAAGCGTCTGGTAAAACTTCTTCTGCTCCGTCGTATACATGTGGGGAGGAATCTGTTTCAACTCCTCCGCTATGAGTTTCTCCAGTTCCGCATTCAGCGCCTTCATACTGTCAGGAATGCTCATGTTCTTTTTATATCGCTCAACAAAAAGTTTGTTCGCCGGATCACGGATAATATTATTGGTTGCCAGAAAACGATCATTGCGTTTGCTCTGTACACCCAATAAACTATCGTTCCACGTTTTTCCGATCACAATGTAGAACTGACAGCCTGAGGACTCCCGGTTCGGGCTGATAAAGTCGCTCTCCCTCGCTGCTCCCACCGCGCCTCGTTTATGATATAGCTGCGGAAGAATTTCTGCCGGCACTGTGTATCCCACATCCCCGTCTCCCAGCAGCACTCCGGGTTTTGCATTTTTCGATACGGGATCACCGGCCTGGGCAACAAAATTACGGATCACACGATGAAAAAGCAGACTGTCGTAATGTCCCTTCTCCACCAGCTTAATAAAATTATCCCGGTGAAAAGGGGTTTCCTTAAACAACCTGATCTTAATATCACCCTTGGTTGTTTTGATGAGAACAAGCGCCTCTCCGTCATTTATAACAATTTCATTTACAATGGGTTGAGGGTTACTTACAGGTGTTTTTAAATCCTGCCTTGTGCGGCAACCTGGCCCGGCCAGAAGCGTCATATAGAGCAGAAGCTTAAGCAGCTTGTTCATTACCGGTTAATTTTATTAAATTTGTTGTACAAAGCTAACATTTACAGGACATTAGAATAATACAAAGGATCATGAAAAATATCTTTACATCCTTCCGCACGCTGACTCTTTCCGGTCTTCTGTTGCTATTTGCCACGGCCAACATCGGGTGTTTACGTGAGACAGACTGTACGGCCGTTATAACAGTTGTGTATGCTTCTACAGGGCAACCGGTGGTGGGTGCCACGGTTAAGCTGGATTGTAACAGTTGTCAGCAGACAGGCACATTACAGGAAGACACACAGATCACGGATGGTTCCGGGAAAACGAACCATGTATTCCGCTACCCTGCCGTACTGGATGTCACCATTACTTCTCCTGCCGGAGGAGCTACTGGTGTAATCAAACTGGAGGAGGGAGAAACAGTAGAGAAATCATTTCAGATCTAAGACGGATCTCGTTCCCTGAAGTAATCAAGAACAGCCTTTTTTAATAAATCAGATTGCTGCCCCGGTGATAGCCGGGGCAATTTCTTTTTCGTTTTATAGTGAGGCCAGCCGTCCTGATCCACCTTCTCCAGTTCATAATATCCGTACTTCGCAAGAATCCGGCATGTAGCAACGTGTAGCATATCCATCTTCTCCTCCTTGCTGAGGGTGCGCTGTGCTGCGCCCATTTCCTGCACTCCTATCAGGAAGAGAATGCCATTCAGATCGAGGTCCGCGTTGAACCGGAGGTTCAACTTTTCAACAAGAAGGGTCCAGTGGTCTGTTAAGTTTTCGCTCATGCCCCGCTAAGTTACAAAAGGAATTTGCCCTAATTTTCCGTCGTGAATTATCTTGATATTCTTTTCGTTGTTCCTCTGCTATGGGGACTTTACAAAGGCATCACCCGCGGGCTGATTGTAGAAGCCGCTACGCTGGCTGCATTCTTTCTCGCGGTTTGGGTAGCAATACATTTCTGCGACTGGCTAACGGGATTGCTCAGCGCGAAATTCGGAGCCGTAACTGAATACCTGCCCCTCATAGCTTTTGCCGTTTTGTTTCTCGGCGTGCTGGTGCTGGTGTTTTTTGTTGCGAAAATGGCGGAACGAACCGCAAAGTCCGGCGGACTCAGTGTGATCAATAAACTCTTTGGAGCTGTATTCGGGATGCTGAAATTCGCACTCATTATTTCCCTTTTCATATTCATTTTTGAAGCAGTTGAGCGCAGTTATCCCATGATAAATCTTGAAACAAAGCAGGGATCACTGCTGTATGAACCCATTTCGAAAGTTGCTCCTGCTGTTATCCCGGGGTTAAAAGAAACAGAGATAACCCGGTATATTCCGGTGATGCCTGATACGCTCCGGGTGAACGTGCCGGTTACTCCGCCGTAACCGCGTCAATTCCAGGAAGGGAACCCGATTCAATATATTCCAATAGTGCCCCCCCGCCTGTGGAAACATAGCTCACTTGCTTCCCCAACCCGTATTTATTAACGGCCGCCACGGAATCTCCGCCGCCGATAAGTGAGTAGGCTCCTCCGGCGGTAGCTTTTACAATTGCGTCCGCCATGCTTCTCGTTCCGCTTTCAAATGCACTCATTTCAAAAACGCCCATCGGTCCGTTCCATAAAATAGTTTTAGATGCAGCAATTGCCGATGCAAACTGAAGGATACTCTCAGGACCTATATCCAGCCCCATCCATCCTTCTGGGATATTCAGTACCGGAAACGTTTTCACTGCTGCGTCGTTCGAGAATTTGTCGGCACACACAGCATCCACAGGCAGGTGAATGTGAACACCTTTTTCTTTGGCCCGGTTCAGGATCTCCCTTGCCGTATCAAGGCGATCGTCCTCCACAAGCGATTTTCCTATATTGCCTCCCATGGCTTTTGCAAAGGTGAATGCCATTCCGCCGCCGATGATAATGTGATCCGCCTTGGTCATGAGTTGCTCAAGGATCAGGATTTTATCCGATACTTTTGCCCCTCCCATAACAGCAGTGAAGGGCTTTGCGTTTCCATTCAACACATGTGCGATAGAACTGATCTCCCCGTTCATGACGTAGCCGAAACATTTGCGACCGGGGAAAAACTTCGCAATCACTGCGGTACTGGCATGCGCCCGGTGCGCCGTACCGAAGGCATCGTTCACGTAAATATCTCCCAACGCTGAGAGTTCCCGTGCGAAGGTTTCGTCGCCCTTTTCCTCCTCCTTATGAAAACGTAGGTTCTCAAGCAACAGCACCTCTCCTGCCTTCATTGCGCCGGCCGCTTTCCTTGCCACTTCACCTGTGCAATCAGCCACAAAGGTTACATTCGCACCCAGCAAACGAGCAGCAGCATTCACAATATGTTTAAGAGAATATTTCTCCTCCGGCCCGTTTTTGGGCCGGCCCAGGTGCGACATAAGGATGGCACTTCCCCCGTCAGCCAGAATCTTACGGATCGTGGGAACAGCAGCGCGAATACGGGTGTCGTCGGTTACTTCGAACTTTTCATTCAGGGGTACATTGAAATCCACGCGGATCAGTGCTTTCTTCCCGCCGAAGTTAAAATGGTCAACGGTAATCATTGGTCTTGGTCTTGGTCGGGCAAAAGTATCAAAAGTATTGGCAAAAAGAAGCTGATCTATTTCAGGGAAATGTATCTTTGAAAATGCGTTTTCGGGATGTAACAGGACAGGAAGAACTCAAACAGATTCTCCGCCGATCGGCAGGGTCGGAGCGCATTGCCCATGCACAATTATTCCAGGGACCAGAAGGGAGCGGTATGCTTCCACTGGCGCTCGCATTCGCTTCATATCTCTTGTGTGAACGTCCGGACGTCAATGACTCCTGCGGTGAGTGTGCTTCCTGCCGGATGACTTCAAAGCTGGCACATCCCGATCTGCATCTTTCCTTTCCGTTTTCCGTTAAAAAGGAATTTCCGGATTGCGACGCTCTGCTCAGGGAATTCAGGGATGCGGTACTTGCCCAACCCTACATGGCATACCATGACTGGATGGAGCTCCTCGACGGCGAGAATAAACAGGGAATTATTCCGGTAAAGGAAAGCGAAAATATTCTGCGTAAACTTTCGCTGAAAAGTTTTGCAGGCCGGTATAAGATCCAGGTAATCTGGCTTCCGGAGAAAATGAACACGCAGGCTGCTAATAAACTGCTGAAGCTCCTGGAAGAACCTCCGGAATCAACGCTTTTTCTGCTGGTAACAGAACATGAAGAACAATTGCTGCGCACCATCGTATCCCGCACACAAAGCATTAAGGGTGACCGCCTTCCGGATGAAGAAGTTAAAAACTACCTGCTGACACGCACCTCGCTTTCCGAAAAGGAAGCAGAAAATATTTCACGCCTTGCTGCCGGAAACCTTCGCGATGCTCTATTCATTGCCTCAGAAGGAAATGCAGGCGAAGACAACCCGTTTGCCCGCTTCCGCGACTGGATGCGGCTCTGTTACAAGGGTGACGTACCTGGAATTCAGAAATGGGTTCTCCGGGGATCTGAATTTAGCAGGGAATCATTAAAGGGATTCCTCGTGTACTCACTTCACATGATACGTGAGTCTCTTGTACTGAATTACGGCGATGAAAAGCTCGTTCACCTGAGCGGAGAAGAAATGGATTTTCTACGGAAATTTTCCGCCTTTATCCATAAAGGGAATTGCCGGAAAATGATGGAAGACCTGAATGAAGCAGCCGTACAACTGGAATGGAATGCCAACGCCAAAATCCTCCTTACTGACCTGTCGCTCCGGCTGCGCGACCTGCTAAAAGTTCCCGACCCGGGAACTAAAATCAAGGCCTAAGGCATGCCTGCCCTCTCTTTTTTTTATGTATTTTCGCTATCCCTGAAGAAAAAGGAAGGAAATCATGGGATGCGGTGGATGTGCCGGAAGCAGAGGATGCTCAACTGTAACTAACGGATTACCAAAGGCTTGCGGTACCTGCGGAAGCGGGAGCTGTAACAAGCTGAACGTGTATGACTGGCTGGCAAACATGGAATTGCCTGCCGGGCAGAAAGCATTTGATGTAGTAGAAGTCCGCTTTAAAAACAGCCGAAAGGAATTTTTCCGAAACGTGAATAACCTGCCTTTGTCCATGGGTGAAGTTATAGCAGTAGAAGGAACCAGCGGGCATGACATCGGAACTGTTTCGGCTTCCGGAGAAATCGTTAAACTTTTGTTGAAGCGTAAAGGAATTAATTTTGATTCCTCGGAGATCAGGAAGGTATACCGGATAGCAAAACCAGCAGATCTGGAGAAGTGGAAAGAAGTGCAGGCGCTGGAGGTAAAAACGATGTACCATGCAAGAACCATTGCGGTCAAACTGGGTCTGCAGATGAAAATTTCTGATGTAGAGTATCAGGGTGATGGGATGAAGGCCACGTTTTATTACACAGCTGACGACCGTGTGGATTTCAGGGAACTCATTAAAGTACTGGCATCTGAATTCAGGGTGCGAATAGAAATGCGTCAGATCGGGGCACGGCAGGAAGCATCCCGCCTGGGGGGCATCGGTTCCTGCGGACGAGAACTCTGCTGCTCCACCTGGTTAACCGATTTCCGGACGGTTAATACCGGTGCGGCCCGTTACCAGCAACTTTCTCTCAATCCGCTTAAGCTTGCCGGTCAGTGCGGAAAACTCAAATGTTGCCTGAATTATGAACTGGATGCTTACATGGATGCGCTGAAGCATATTCCGGAGAGCAACATTAAACTGCAGACACAGAAAGGACCTGCCTTCCACCAGAAAACAGATATTTTCCGCGGCATGATGTGGTATTCCTATGAAAGTGAACCCTCCCGGTTCATTGCGCTGAGTGCCGTTACTGTAAAAGGAATCATTGAAATGAACAAGGGCGGACAATCTCCTGCGGAACTGGTAGATGAAATACAGGCTTTCCGCGCAGTAGAAAAATCAGCCTTACCTGATTTTGAAAATGTAGTGGGGCAGGATAGTCTGACTCGCTTTGATCACAAGAGAAAAAAACACAAGGGCGGTAAAAACCGTCATAGAGGCGGGCAGGAAAAACAAGCAAAGTCCAAAGGCGGACAGGCACAAGAACAGAATAAAAATCAGGGCAACAGGAATCACCGAAATCGCCGCAATAACCCGAACCGCAACAAACCTCCAGGCAAGTGACCAGGAAATTGTCTCTCCTTCTCACTGTTTCCCTGCTGATCCTGAGTTCCTGTGATCCGCTGAGGGTTTATGAAGAAAATAAAGAAATTGAAGGGGATTCATGGAAAGCTTCAGACAAAAAGATTTTTGAATTCCGGATGGAGGATACGGTGAGCCCCTTCAACGTTTTTATCAATGTACGCCATCGCGGCGATTACCCCTACTCCAACCTGTACTTGTTTATTACTACGCACAGACCCGACGGAAAAATGTCTGTTGATACAGTTGAATGTATGTTGCAGGGTAATGAAGGAAAATGGCTGGGAGACGGCATTGGAGATTTGTACCATAATCGTTTGTTTTTTCGCTCCGGTGTGCGTTTCCCTGTAAAAGGAGACTACTCTTTTACCTTTGAGCAGGCGATGCGCACAGATGAACTTCCGCATATTACAGACATCGGCATGCGGGTTGAAAAAATGCCATAGCCCGTTAGAAAAAACGACGGACATCTGTTTCCCCGGGCAATGTTGCCACCCCCCTGAGATATTTCAGAAATAGTTCTGAATAATAAGGAGAAATCAAGGCTCCCTTCGTTCCCAAGCCATTGAATATGTGCAACTGTGAATGTGCAGGATGCGAGCCGAGCATAGGTGTGCGACCCACCGCTGCCGGCCGTACACCGGCTTCGTGTTTGAGAACAGTGAACTCACGTGTAACAAGATATCGCAGTTTTTCCAGCAATTCTTCCTTCGCCTTTTCCTCCGGTTCATCATCCAAACGGTGCCATGAAAACGTAGCGCCCACTTTATAAACATCCTTCCCTTTCGGAATAATGTATACCCCCTTATTGATGACCTCATTCAGGTTAAGTCCGGGAATATGAACGGTGAGTATCTCGCCTTTTACGGGAGCGAATCCCGCCTCCGTAAACCAAGGATTTAAAAATCCCTTGTGTCCTTCACAGAAGATCACGCCGCTGTATTCTTCTCCCTTCCAGCGAACGCCCCCCGAAATCAATTCCATCTCTTCATGCCGGAAAGGGCATTCTAAAAGTATTCCGGCCTGTCGCCACTGTTCTCCCGCACATTCTATCAATCCCCTCATATCAAGTATACCGCCTGACAACACACGTGCATATCCGAATGGAGTGCGGATACCGGAGTCATGTTCAGTTCGGAGACATGCCTCTTCAGCAAATCCTTGCAGTTCCGATACACGCTTTTCTTCCCAGAACGCACGATCTCTTTGATCGCCAAATATCTTTACCAGCGGTGTCGGGTTGTAAAAAGTTTTACCAAACTGGCTTTCACACCATAAATAGAATTCCCGGGCCTTCTGCAACATGTCGCCGGCCTGCTGAGGTAAGGCAAGGCGTTTCAGCACCACGGGATTGACAATCCCACCCGCAATTCGGGAGCAGGAACTCAAGGAAGGGTCATCTGCCACACGAAAATCAATGCCTTCCTGAAACAGCCTGCATCCTACCACCGTACCGGCCAGCCCCCTGCCAACCACCAAGTATCTTTCCCCGTTCATTTTCATTGGCGAAATTACGCTATCTTTAGTTCCCCTGATGAGCAGTGAAAGAACAAAGCAGGTACTTGGAAAACGGGAATATGTGGACTTTCCGGACCTGGATCTTTTTGGGATTAACGCCAAAATAGATACCGGGGCCTATACCACGGCCTTGCATTGCCACGGGGTCCGGTTGAAGAAGGCGGGTGAAAAAGAGTTACTATGTTTTACACCCCTGGGCAAAGGTGAGGATGCGGGAGCCCGTGAGTTCTGTGTTACTGAATTTCACACCAAGTTAGTGCGTAACTCTTTCGGCGACAGTGAAGAACGTTACATGATTAAAACACGGATCCGCATCGGCAGAAAAACCATTCGTGCACTGATCTCACTCTCCGACCGGAGCGGGATGCGTTATCCTGTACTCATTGGCCGTAAGCTGTTAAAAAAACGCTTCCTCGTGGACGTAGAACTGGAACACGCGGGGCGTAAACTGAAAAAGAAAAAATCACGGTTATGAATATTGCCGTTCTCTCCCGAAATCCAAACTTGTACAGTACCCGCCGCATTGTGGAAGCAGGAAAAAAGCGTGGACACTCCATGCATGTACTGGATCACACCAAATGTGTTCTCGTTTTGGAAAAAGGACATCCGCATGTTTTCTACAAAGGCGAAGAGGTTAAGAGCGTTCAGGCCATTATTCCCCGCATAGGCGCCTCCGTTACTTTCTATGGTTCTGCGGTGGTGCGTCAATTTGAACAGATGCATATTTTCTCTTCGGTGGAATCCCAGGCCCTGGTCCGTTCGCGTGATAAACTGCGTTCACTGCAGTTGCTTGCCAAGGCCGGTATTGATATGCCCAAAACGGCGTTTGCCTCCAGTCCGAAAAATATTGACAACGTGATTCAGCAGGTAGGCGGCGCACCCTGTGTTATTAAATTGCTGGAAGGAACACAGGGTATCGGAGTGATTCTGGCGGAGACACATAATTCCGCAAAGTCAGTGATCGAAGCATTCCTGGACGTAAAGGTGAATATTCTTGTTCAGGAATTTATCGCCGAAGCGAAAGGGGCCGACATCCGTGCGTTTGTAGTAGATGGCCAGGTAGTAGGCGCCATGCGCCGCAAAGGTGCACCGGGTGATTTCAGAAGTAACCTTCACAGGGGAGGAAGTGCAGAAGTGATTAATCTGAGTGCTGAAGAAAAAGCTACAGCTATTAAATCGGTGAAGAAACTGGGACTGGCGATTGCCGGTGTTGATATGCTTCAGAGTAAACGCGGTCCGTTGGTAATGGAGGTGAATTCATCTCCCGGATTGGAAGGTATTGAGGGCGCCACTAAAGTGGACATCGCGGGAAAGATCATTGAATACGTAGAACGCAACGAATTTCATCCTCATCTCTGATACATGCCGGCCGTAATTATTATCAATAAGCAGGCGATCGCACCCGGTGAAAACAAAGAGGTTACTCTGAATATTTACCGTCTTCCCACACGCACAGTGATGGAAATTCCGGTACACGTATTCAGGTCAAGTGAAGAGGGCCCCTGTGTGCTGATCTCCGCGGGTTTGCATGGCGATGAGATCAACGGCATTGAGATTATACGTACTCTTCTCCGTGAGGGGCATTTTACCAGGCTGAAAAAAGGCAGCGTGCTTGCCATGCCCATCATCAATATTATATCTTTTCTAAGTGGTTCACGGGAATTGCCGGACGGAAAAGATCTGAATCGCTGCTTTCCCGGCTCGGTTAGCGGATCACTTGGCAGCCGGATCGCGTATGATCTCATGCAACAGGTTATTCCGCAGATTGATCTCGGAATTGACTTTCATACAGGCGGCGCCAAGATCAATAACTTTCCGCAGGTACGGTGTACGTTCGATGAAGAGAAGAATCTGGAATACGGAAAATTATTCGGAGCACCTTTCGTAATCAATTCGGCCCTCCGTGAAAAATCGCTGCGGGCGGAAGCTGCGCGGCTGGGGAAACCTATCCTGGTTTACGAGGCAGGAGAATCCATGCGTTTCAATTCGCTGGCTATCGGCGAAGGGGTGAGCGGATGTCTGCGGCTGCTTCATGGGTTGGGAATGTTGGATGCTGAAACTGCACCAAACAACACCCGGATCCTTATGGAATCCCGATGGATTCGTGCGGGAATGTCAGGGCTTTTTCGTACCCGTAAAAAATATGGAGCTCCGGTAAAAAAAAATGAAGTGGTAGGGTGGATCTCCGATCCCTTCGGCGAAACTGAACTCGAACTGCTCGCTCCTTCCAACGGTTACATCGTGGGTATCAATAACCAACCGGTGGTGAATGAAGGAGATGCCCTTATCCATATCGGAGTAGAGTAAAGAATACCGGCTGAAAAACTGAAAAATGCTTGAAAATAAAAACAGCAGAACCGAATTAAGTGCACTGGGAGAGTTCGGACTCATTCACGAACTCAGCAAACACGTCACAATAAAAAACCAGAGCACGCTCAAGGGTATCGGCGACGATTGCGCGGTGCTGGATCATGGCGGGAAGAAGCTTTTACTCACAACGGACATGCTGCTAGAGGGAATACACTTCGATCTGGCCTATGTTCCGTTAAAACATCTTGGTTATAAGGCCATCGCAGTGAATGTATCCGACATCTGCGCCATGAACGGCACACCAGCCCAGGTGCTCGTGGCACTGGGTATTTCCAACCGTTTCTCACTGGAGGCAGTAGAAGAGCTTTACAGCGGCATGCTGCTGGCCTGCGAAAAATACGGAGTGGATCTGGCCGGCGGTGACACCAGCGCGTCCCGCAGCGGACTCACGATTGCAGTCACTGCGATCGGAACAGGGGAGGAAGGAAAGATCGTTTACCGGAGCGGGGCCTGTGAAACCGACCTGATCTGTGTAACCGGGGATCTTGGTGGCGCGTATATGGGACTGCAACTGCTGGAGCGGGAAAAATCCGTTTTTCTCGATAACCCGAAAGTACAGCCGGATCTGGACGGGAACGATTACATACTTGAACGACAACTGAAACCTGAAGCCAGAACAGACATGATCACTCTGTTCCGTGAGCGGGGTATTCTACCTACTTCCATGATAGATATCTCCGACGGTCTGGCCTCTGAACTACTTCACCTCTGTCATGCCTCAGGGAAAGGTTGCCAGGTATATGAGGAAAAGTTTCCCCTAGATCATCTGACTTCGGAGCGTGCGAAAGAATTCGGACTGGATCCCACTCTTTGCGCGCTCAGCGGCGGTGAGGATTATGAATTACTGTTCACACTCCCTTTAAAACAATTCGACTTTATCAAGAATGATCCCAATATAACAGTCATCGGCCACGTCACTTCACAGGAAAGCGGCTGCAACATGGTTACACGGGGCGGAAGTCTGGCAGAGATTACCGCGCAGGGCTGGGATGCTTTTCTCAGGAAATAATCAGGCCGGCTGTTGTTCGGCAACCACATCCCGGAAGCGCCGGCGGGCAGTTTTACTCTTTGCCCAGGACAGAATATCAAAGTACTCAAAAACCGTACGCTCGAAAGGGTCCGCTTTCAATTGTTCCAGCGCTAATACAAAATCATGGTAAAGTTCTGTATTCTGACTTCCGTTGCCATCCTTCATCAGGCGGTTCATAAACTCAAGGAACACCGTCTCAAATTTATATACCCGCTTGCGGGTTTTCAGATAACGTTGCGCTGACTTGTAGGAATACGGGATGAGATCGTCATTGCCCAGCTCCAGATGTATCACCAGATCCATAATTCTGGCAAAACAATGAATATCCTGACTCTCTGCAATGTCCTGATCATTCAGCAGGGTGTTCACAAACCGAAGTGCCTTGTTATACTCTTCAATGCCAAAATAAGAAACGGCCATATTTAGTAAAAAATAGCCCCGGCGCGTAGGATTGATTTTCCCCCGATATTTTTCCAGTCCTTCCTCAATTTTCGGAATCAATGCAATGGATTTTTCAAATTCTCCCATTGAGTTGTGCAATGTAATGGCGATACTGTTGGCAGAAGAAAAAAGTTTTATCTCCAAATCCTCGTTGTGGGAAAGATCGAACGTTTCCGGAACCGCATTCAGCTTGGCCAGATTGGCAAATGCTTCCGGGTAATGTTTCAGCTGTGTTCCGACATAGATGGCATTGGTAAGAATAGAAAAATAAATATTGGGTTCTTCCCTGAAAATATCCGGATTCTGCTCGATCAGGGCGATATTCTTCTTCAGATGCTCATAACAGGCCGGATGATCGTCTATCCCAAAATAATAGGCCGAAAAAATATGATGAAACAGGTACTTGGTCTCCTGCGTAAGCGCCTGCCCTTCCGATTGAAGGAGGGGGTGAGAAATAATCGCACGAAACTTTTTGAGATCTTCCGTGCTGCGTGCCTTTCCCGCCTTATGAAGCAGCATGAAAAAGCGGCTCTTGATATTCCAGAAATCGTTGAAGTTTTTGATCTTCCGGGCAATGTCCTCGTCCTCACCCATAAGGTTATTGATATCATCGTCTGTTTTTCCCGAATAATTTTCGGTCTCAATCAGGCGCTTCTCCCAAAGACGGATCGCCGGCAGGGACTCATACCGCTCATATTTTAATGCCGTTTTTCTGGCACCCGACAGTACACGGGCACACTGGTCATACAGCGTTTTCTTAAATAGTATCTCTGCGTAATGAAGATCACGTTTCAGCCGTGCGTCAATAGAACTCTGTGTATGGAATGCATCCAGACTCCGGAGTACACTTTCATAGAGCCGGTTTTTCGCAATAGAAAAATTATTCAGGACGGGATCATGCTCCAGTTTTTCAAAAATGGCCGCTTCATCATATATGTTTTGCTCTGAAATGAGATCAAAAAGCAGGGCGTATTTGTTTTCCTCCGCTGAAACATGGCGTGATGCGAATAACTTGAAGTTCCGCTTTTCAGCTTTGGTAAGGGAACGGATAAGTTTGTGCAGATGATCGCTTGCTTTGTTAGACATGTTAAAATATACGTTAATTTATGAATACAATATGAAAATGCCCGGAAAAATGCCACTACCAAGTAATATGAGAACTCACGCTGTTTTATGGCATTTATGCTTCATTATTTAGACTTTTGCATTGATTTTATCTTGTTTTTGCCAATTACTTTCAAATAAGGTACGAAACAATTTCTTTAAAAGCCACCAATTTCCTTAAAATACGGACACGTGCGATTGAATTTAAACATGTTAATTTAATGAACATTTCGATCAATTGAAAGCAAATCAATATATCTAATTGTTTATCAATGATTTAAATGTTTCCAGATACGTCGGATATGTTAAACTACCTGAAAAGTGCACTTGGAAGCCGGAGAGGACGGGTAATAGATTTGAAGTAAGAGTCGCAGAAAGGTTCACCGGAAACAATATGGGGATGTTGTTAAACCGGTGAATCGAGCGGCTCGCCTGAACATCCTCCCAACTAATTAATTGCAATATGAAAATCTTAACGACATTGCTTTCGTGCGTAGCTCTAAGCGGCTTTTCACAATCCTTTGCTACCGACTATCTTGATATTGCCAATATTAAGGCCATGTTTGGAAGCTCGGGCGTTCTTTTCTGGAATGGCTCTACCTATTCTTTCGAGGTACCCAAAGACAGCGGGAAGCATACCTTGTTTGCCGGCAATCTCTGGATGGGCGGTATTGATGCACAAGGCGCTCTTCATGTAGCAGCACAAACCTACCGGCAAATGGGCGCTGACTATTTTCAGGGACCAGTAATGAATAATTCAGCCTATTCCCCCTCTCAGGATCTGCTGTGGGATAAAGTATGGAAGATCAATAAAAGTATGATAGATAGTTTTAAGCTGGGATTATATACAAACTTACCTCCGGTGCTGCAAAACTGGCCCGGAAACGGAAATGTTTCTCTCGGTCAGGCTGCTCAACTGGCACCGTACAAAGACGTCAACGGAGATGGAATTTACAATCCTTCCAACGGTGATTACCCCTGCATCAAAGGAGACCAGGCAGTATATTTTATTTTTAATGACGACAGAAATAACCATACCGAAAGTAACGGCCAGAAGATTAAGGTTGAGGTACACGGAATGGCATATGCGTTTAACGATACAGTCTATCCGCATCTGAAAAATACGGTATTTCTAAACTACCGAATCATTAACAGATCCGCTCAGCCTTACTATTCCTTTTATATCGGAATGTGGAATGACTTTGACATAGGAGATTCTTCTGACGACTTCATAGGCAGCGATGTAAAAGGGAATTACTTCTTCGGATATAATGGAGACAATAATGATGGGACCAGTATCGGATACGGGGCGTCGCCACCGGCTCAGGGAACCGTGTTTCTGAAAGGCCCCGGAGCAGATTTAGGTGATGGTCTGGACAACAATCACAACTGCCTCATTGATGAACCATTCGAACAATGTATGATGAACTATTTCACTTACTATAACAATGATTTCTCCGCAATTGGGAATCCAACATCGGATACTGCATACTATCGCTTCACCCACGGGATCTGGAAGGATGGATCGAATATGACCTATGGAGGAAATGCCTACGGGGGCGTCACCGTCTGTTCCTACATGTTTCCGGGAAGTTCCGATCAATCCATCGGCTGGGGAACCGGCGGATCCTGCACGAATCCATCCGTACAGCCTCCCTGGGATGAAACCTCCAGCGGAAACATGCCTGCTGACCGGAGAGGAATTGGCTCCTGCGGGCCCTTTACCTTCAACGCGGGAGAAGAATTATGTCTTGATTTCGCTTTTGTATTTGCCCGAGGTCCCAATGGTAATCTTTCGAACATAACGCTACTTTCTTCGGCCGTTGATACCATTCGCTATTTCTATACAACTAACAACCTTGACACCTGCGGATGCTATAGTGGTCCTCTTTCAGTCGTTGAGACCGACCAGCCCATTCAGTTGCGATTGGCCCCGAATCCTGCCGGTGATCTATTAACAATTGAAACAGATCATGTGCTCTCTTCGCTCCTTTACATTTATGATCTCCAGGGAAATATCCTTTTGAAAAAAACAACAGAGACTCCGGTAACCAATATTGATATCCGCCACCTCTCACCGGGTGTGTATTTCATCAGCATTCAAAACAGCAAAGGCACCGTTGCAAAGAAATTTATCAAAGAATGAGATCAAGCCCGCTAAAAATCTGTTCGTCTCACCCTCCTGATAAAATAGAACAGAGGTATCAGGAACCAGGCCAGCATGGCAGTCATTGACAGGATCATTCCGCTGGTTTCTCCAAAAAAGCTGTTGATCACTGCACCGGTATAACCCATCAGAGCAGATATATCCAGCTGAAGGAGAATAAAAACCCTGGAAAGGTCAATAGGATTCAGTAAGGTGAGCACCACTGCAGGTGTTTCCAGCGGGTATTCACTGAACGCTACAAAAAACAAAAGGATCAGTCCATCGTAGATCACTGCAGTATACAGCCAGAACAGAATCGCCAGACCGAAACCCTTTACCCTGTTCTCATTCAGCAGGGCAATACAGAAAGCCACGGCAGAATAGATCATCGTCAGCATCACACCGGAGAGGATAAGCGCGAGGAAATTCCATACCTCCCCCGAAACCAGCAGCCCGTACACGGTAAAAGGTATGAATACCCCCAGAAAAAAACCCGCTGCCAGTGAAACTGACATCCCGAAAAACTGTCCCAGAAAAATATCTGTTCTCTTCAGCGGTTGCGCCAGCAACAATTCGATGAAATCTCTTGAATGATAATAATACATCACCGAAAACACCGTACTCACCATTGGCGTAATGATGATAGTAATCTGCATAAGGTTCACAATCGCCTTTGATAAACTCCCTGAAAAGCCCAGCAGTCCGGTTGCGGACAACAAAAAAAACAGAAAATACATCAGGGTCCACCGACTCCTGAGGCCGTCATAAAAGGTATATTTAAATATTCTTCTCAATGGTTCTGCGTTTCTCTGGCGCTCAGCATGCGGGCGATCGCCCTTTCCAGGGTAGATTCCTTCTGAGTAATCTTTAACTCTTCCGGACTACCACGGTAATACACTTTTCCGTCCAGCAGAAAGATGATTTCCTGCGACAGCTCTTCCACTTCATTCATCAGATGGGTAGTAAGTAATATCGTTTTCCCCCTGTCACGCTCCTTCAAAACATAGTCCCTGAAAATGATTCTTGAAACGGGATCAAGTCCGGCTGTCGGTTCATCAAATATATACAGGTCGGGATTGAACATTAACGCCATCACCATATTTACCTTCTGACGTGTTCCGCCGGACAAGTGTCCCAGCTTTTTTGACAAAAAGGGAAGCAGTTTCAAGGCTTCCGTGATCTCCTCTCCCCTCGCTTCTGAGTTCCTGAGGTCCGCCACCATTCTGAAAAGTTCACTTACCGTCAGATTCTCCGGAAAACGTGCCACCTGAGGCAAATAACCAATGTTTTTTCTGTAATCCCACCTGCCGGCGATCTGCTCCCCGTTAACAAAAATGCCTCCTCCGTCCGGCTTAACCATTCCCAATATAGACTTGATCAGCGTTGTTTTACCGGAGCCATTTGGTCCCAGGATGGCGACTGATTTCCCTCCTTCCACACTGAAACTGACATCCTTTAAAACATGCAGCTTCCCAAAACGTTTGCTGACATGACTGATCTCTACCATTTTATTTCCTTCATTCGTGGTGCTTGATCCAGCAACAGCTCCGGGGTGAGAACGGGGGTGATCTTCTCTGAAACATCCAGCAGATTAACAAACAGGCTTCTCATGAGTATAACCGATGCAGGCACTTCCTCAACAAGATAAGTAAATAACTTTACCGGTCGGTGCGGAATATCACCCACTCCGTCCTTATTCATATCATATCCGGAATAATCCGACCAGTAATTTTCCGCGAAATTATTCCGGTTATGCGCACTATTCGTTACCACTTCAAACGTATTGCTCATAAAATTATTCAGGCGGATAGCATTCTCCTCACAGTTCCCGAGAATCTTCAGCGCCCAACCGTTATTGATAAAATAATTATTCGTGATTGAAGTCCGCAAAACTCCCTCGGAGTAAATTCCGACCGGGTTACGCCGGAATATATTGTACCCGATATAACTATCTGAAATGTCCTTTAGCAGAATTCCATTGGAGATGGAGCTCCAGTTGTCCGCAAAAACATTTTCCTTCATGACAATCTTCTTTGAATACATTACAGCCACCCCTGCCCCATTATCGGAAAAACTATTTCTTCTGTATTCATTCTCCCCTGAGAACATGAAATGGAGTCCGTAACGAACATTCTGACGGCTGATATTTCCTGAAAAACTATTTTTCTCTGAAAATTCAATGTAAATCCCATCGCGGTGGCGCGTGATATAATTTCCGGATACTACAATCCCGTTACAGGTAAATATCTGTATTCCATTGCCATTTCTTGTTTCGCTCTTCGCTGAACCTCTGATAATATTTCCGGTCAGCCGGCTTTTCTGTACATGACTGAGGTAAATGCCGAAAAAGCAATTCAGCAGAATACAATTCTTAACCACACAGGATTCCGACTTTTTGATAAGGATCCCTGCCCTGTCTTCCGTGTAACTGACACCGGTATTCCGGATCACCAGGTTTTCCAGAGTTACTGAATCAGAGAATACCTTGAGTATAGTTCCTCCATTATTTCCGTCCAGGTACACCCGGCCTTCTCCGCGAATGGTGATGGGCCGGATAATTTCCGTGCCAAGCAGCTGATATACGCCGGGTAAGAGGGTAATCACATCACCCCCGGAAGAAGCATTAAGCGCATTCAGAAATGCCCTGGTGTTGTCTGCTTTCCACTCACGGGCATTTAAACATGCCGAGAGCAAAGTTCCGACTATCCAAAAAGCGATCTTCTTCATGATCCGTGATGCTTTTCCGGATGATCATTCTGAGAAGCGCTCTCTTAAATTTACCCAGTCCAGTTTCTCGCCCTCTCCCCGCACATCTATTTTGTCGCGCTCATGAGAATTTTCATATGCTGATAAAAAAGCGCCCATAGGACTGGGAACATCCTTACTGATAAGATAACTCGCACGGGAAGCATCAATCCATTCACCGGGCCTGGTACAATCCGTGGTCAGGATATACTTAAAATCCATATTTCCCTTATTATACCCGCTATTCAGAAACCAAATCATACACTCCACCGAGTCAAATTTATAAATCTTCCCCTTCATTGTGACCAGTTCGCTTCCGAACTTATGATCACTAATAATCATGGAACAATGGGCACACTGATCGTGGCCGTAACGTATAGCTTGCGGCTCAGCAGTACACCCATAAAGGAAAAACAGCGAAATACATCCCATAAACTTTATCCATGCAGGTAGGTGAAACAGCTTCCCCATACGCGTCGCAGGAAGCGAGAGAGCGGAAAGACGCCCCTTTTCCTGCATGGAGATATCCTTTTGTTGGTGTTCTGAACCAGTGTCTACCGGTGCGGATGATTCCTCGTGGGTAGGTGTACGATACGCCATAAATACAGACAATCCGGAAATAAAAATGGCGAAAGCGAAACAAACTCCTCCCGTATAAGGGTAGGATCTGGCGGTAATATTCAGCAACTGTTTCTCTCCGAAAAGGGGTGGCTTATATGTTGCCCCCTCTATACGAATAGGAGCACGCGGATCAAGGTCACGTCCATAATCACTTTCCCAACGGTTCAGGTCATAGATTCCCGCAACTCCCAACACAACCGAGACCGTGAACCACACAGCCATTCCACTTCGCTTTCCAACAAGGGCGGAAATCGCGCCCAGCACCAACAATGCGATCAGAATGTATTTCATGTACTGAAGTTCCGGAATGGAGTCAGGTTCAATACGTTTCATCCCGATATAGTGGTTGAGCAGATTTATATTTTCCAGGTCGTTCTCACCTGCACCGGTAACGGTATTGTAGTGAATAAACATCGTAAGCCCTTCCGGATATTGCGGTGCCTCCAGCTCAATCTGCCAAATAGGTGTGATAAACACCGGGAGGATAAAAAACAAGGAAAGAATAAAAAATGCCCTTGAAATAAAATTGGCCTTTTTCTCCGCAATGATTTCCATAAATTTCTCTATTTAAAAAAAGAAGCAGGAGTTTTCTCTCCTGCTTCTAACCCAACCTCTATTGCCCCTCGTTCAGGCTCCATTTCAGGGGAGTGTTTGCGCTCTGATCAGACACTCTGATATATCCCTGCATTTCCTGGTGAAGAGCCGAACAAAAATCTGTACAGTAGAAAGGATACACGCCCGGAGTCTTCGGCTCCCAACGGAGCGTGGATGTTTCTCCCGGCATAATCAGCAATTCCGAATTACCGGCTCCCTTGACGGCAAAGCCGTGAGGAATATCCCAGTCCTGCTCCAGGTTGGTTATATGCCAGTAAACAACATCACCCACCTTGATTCCCTCGATATTATCCGGGGAGAAGTGCGAACGTATGCAAGTCATATAAATATGAACTTCATTACCCTTCCGCACCACTTTGGATTCCTTCTCAGTTTTGGTTACATATTCGTGATGATTCTCCTCCAGCTTATAAATCTTTGTGCTATTTTTCATGATAAGATCTGCCGCACAAGCCTGCGCGTAATGCGGTTCTCCCACGGTCGGAAAATCAAGCAACAGTTTCATTTTTTCCCCAGAAATGTCAATCAGTTGTGCCGACTGCGTTAATTCAGGACCGGTGGGGAGGTAGCGGTCTTTTGTGATCTTATTCAGCGCGATCACATATTTCCCCTTTGGATTTTTGCTGTCACCCTCAGGAATACAAAGGTGTCCTATAGAATAATATGTAGGAATGCGATCTACAACTTCCCAGGTGCCCAGTTTCCACTTCACAATCTCTGAAGAAAGGAACATGGACGTATAACCGTAGCCCTGGTCATCAAACTCGGTGTGCAATGGTCCGAGCCCGGGCTTCTGAACTTCTCCGGCAATTACCGCATCGTATTTCAGTACAGGTATACCATTCACTTCCCCATCGAATGCTTTGCTGTCTATCGCTTTGATCATCTTTTCGAAAGAATATACCGGAATCATGGCTGCGAGTTTACCGCCGGCGCAGATGAATTCTCCGGTTGGACTCACATCTACGCCATGCGGCGATTTCGGACAGGGCATAAAATAAACTACACCCGGGCACTCCTTCGGATCAAGCAATTTCTGATTCTTCAGCAGCTCCGATACCACCAGGTGCTTATCCTCCTGCAGCACATTATGGCAATAAGGCGTATTCATATCCTTCACCTTCCCGGCCTCCAGATACTCAATCGCTTTTTTCCAGTTTACAGCCAGGATAAAATCCTTGTCATTCTGGCTGGCATTGGCCTCGAGCATGGTATTGGCCTGCTCGCTGTTATAGCAGGTGAAAAAGGTCCAGTCTTTGGAAACACCCTTGCCCGCGCGATTTTTATCATAATCGAATGGCGGAGCCAGGATCTGAACCGCAAGACTCATATTCCCTGTCTTATCATCCACTTTAATCAGAGAAATCAATCCGTTGAAATTCTCCTTGTAAGTGGAAATAGGCACATCCCGGTTATCCGGCACAGGTACGCTGAAACGTCCGCCGGCCACCAGGTACTCCGTGTTCTCCGTGCAATAGGGAGATGGGTGGTTTCCTCCACTATTAGGAATTTCAATAATCTCTGCCGTTTTAAAAGTTTTCAAATCAATCCGTGCAATCCGCGGGGTGTTGTTTTCATTAATAAACAGCCAGCGTCCATCGGCATTCCCTCCGGTTTTGGAAAGTACAGGATGGTGTGCATCACCCCAGGGAACAAATCCATGCGAAGTCATCAACATGGGCTTGGTTTCTTCGCTGTAACCATATCCCTTTTCTGCATCCTGCGAAAAAACAGGTATTACGCGGAACAGGCGTCCGGACGGTAGCCCGTAAACGCTCACCTGACCGCTGAATCCCCCGGAAGCGAACATATAAAAGTCGTCGTATTTCCCCGGTGCTACATACACTGCATCTGCAGCATTACCGGCACCAGCGGCCAGATTAGTTTCTTTCTCACCGCATGCCCCGATCAGTACCGAGGCGAAGGCAAAGATTAAAGCAATTTTTCCTGTTGATCTCATAATGATATGTATTTATTTATAATTTTTATTTATCCAACGATCTGAAATATTCCAGAATGTTTCTCGCCTCCTCTTCCGTAAGACTTTGATTGGCCATTGGAGCCATGTATTGGGCGAGCAACTCTTTAGCCACAGGATCTTTTTCTGTCATCTCCACCGGGTTCAGGATCATATTCATCACCCACTCCGGCGTGCGCCGTTTTGTTACACCCTGCAACGGAGGGCCAACGTGTTTGGCATCCCATTTATGGCAAGCCGTACATTTATTCTCATATAATGCCTTCCCCTTTTCGCTCATTTCTGTGCTGATATCCCCAAGCGAAACAGTTTTAACAGGTCCGATCCCCTTGTTTGACATAGGATCAGTGTTCGTCGGAGTTTCGCCAGACACTGTTGTTTCTGTGGTATTGACCGGTGCCGGGGTTCCCGCGTTTTCACCACAGGATGAAAATAAATATACTGCCAGTCCGAAGACTCCCCCCACTACTAAATGCGCTTTGCTTTTCATAATCACTCCGTTTTTACGGTACGAAGTACGCAACAGCGCGATAACTGAAAGATGACTGATGTCAGCCGGAAAAATACTTTTTCGTAGGATACCCGAAACGTGAGTTCAGACAGAAGACCTTGCCACCAGTTCCTCCGGATTCATTATGCGAATCTTTTTCCCCGAAAGCTCTATGAGTCCGTCCTTCTGAAAATCAGACAGAACTTTAGATACTTGTTCTTTTGTTGTGGCTGCATACTCCGCCCATTCGGTACGACTCAGCATCGCGCCCAGGTGGCCGGTCGGATCCACCCCAAACTTCTTCCTCAGCTGTAACAGCGCCTGGGCCATTTTTTCCGGAACCCTCATCTGAGCCAAATTCATCTCCCTTTCTTCCGAATCCTTTAATTCGTTAGCCATGAATAATAATAAAGTGTGAGACAGCTGGAAATTATTCATGAGTAACCGCATAAAATCTTCCCGTTTGAAACCACACACCATACTATCCTCCAATACAATCCCCGAAACAGGATAGCTTTCACCATAAATTCCGCGATGTCCGAAAATATCGCCCGGAGCAGAAAATCTCAGTATAGTATGCCTGCCCTCATTACTTACCTTTATCACCTTGGCCTTGCCGGAAAGAATAAAATAGATTTGCGAGGACGGGTCGCCCTGTGTAAAAACAGCCTGTCCCTTACTAAAGAACTCTGTCCGGCGGGATGCGTCCATTTTCCGCAGCTGCTCATCATCTGAAATTTCCCGTACAAGGCATTTATTCCTGCACCGGAGGCAGGAAACCGTTCCGGCAACTTCCTTCTGGGCGATCATCTCGGGTGGGTAAACTTTCATGCTTGATCATTTATCTTTCACGCCGTTTATAGAGAATCATGATTAAAAGCAGAAACCTTCATGACCAAAGTTACCTGCCCTACTCCTCTCCGGCATACATCAAAGGTATTTCTGGGCGTTTTTTCGTCAACTGACAATGGTCATGGTACAGTCTACCATTCGTCAGGTACTTTGCACCCATCAACAATAAAATCTGTTATGGAAACTGAGGTTACAGGCAAGGCGCACCGCATGTTGTTTTTAAATACTCTGGCATTCACACTGTGTTTTGCAGTATGGATGTTTAATGGGGTTATGGTAACATTTTTGGTAGACAAAGGGATCTTTTCCTGGGGCCCGATAGAAATAGGCTGGTTGCTGGGAATACCCGTGCTCACAGGTTCAATATTCCGGCTACCTGTAGGAATACTCACTGATAAGTTTGGAGGAAAATGGGTTTTTATCGGCACCCTGCTGATATGCGCACTACCGATGTTTCTCATGAGTTTCGCGACCACGTATCTCCATTTTGTCTTGCTTAGTTTCGGCATTGGCCTGGCGGGAACAGGATTTGCGGTGGGAATCGCTTACACTTCCGTTTGGTATCCGAAAAAATGGCAAGGTACTGCACTGGGAACCTTTGGAGCCGGAAATGCAGGTGCAGCCATCACCACACTGCTGGCTCCTACATTACTTTTACAATTTACCTCCAACGGAACAGACCTTGAAGGGTGGCGGCTTTTACCTAAAATATATGCACTTGGCCTTGTAGCTATGGCAGTGGTAATGATCATTTTCGCGATCAACCGGAAACCTGAGACCAAATCACAAACGCTGACGGAGATTTTACAGCCGCTGAAGAGCATCAGAATGTGGCGGTTTGGTCTGTACTATTTCCTTGTATTCGGTTGTTTTGTTGCATTTGCTCAGTGGCTGGTGCCATATTATGTGAATGTATATGGTACCTCACTGGTTGTTGCCGGACTTTTCGCCTCGCTGTTCAGTTTGCCGTCCGGGGTGATAAGGGCTTTGGGCGGATGGATGAGTGATAAATGGGGAGCACGCATTGTAATGGTACGCGTATTTATGTTTTCCATTGCCCTGAGTGCCCTGCTTGTTTTCCCGCGTATGGATATTTTCACACCTGGTAAAGGGATTATCGCAGGGCAGAACGCCACCGTAGTTTCGGTTTCTGATACGCTGATCATTACAGATAACCTGCATTACCCCGTAAGTAAGAAAAAGGAGGTGTTGGATGAAAAAGCTGCCAGCACTTATTTCTTCCCCCATAAGATCAGCTGGCAGGAACCCGTGGTGAAGGAAGGAGATGCCGTAAAGAAAAAACAGTTGCTGGCCAGGGGAACTTCACATATCCATTTCAGCGCCAATATGTGGGTGTATTCCGTACTGGTGCTGATTATTGGTATTGTATGGGGTATTGGAAAAGCCGGTGTTTATAAGTTTATTCCGGATTATTTCCCCGGGCAGGTGGGTACCGTGGGAGGAATGGTGGGGGTTATCGGTGGTTTGGGAGGATTTGTATGTCCTATTGTTTTCGGATATCTGCTGGAATGGACCGGGATCTGGACCAGTTGCTGGATCCTCATGCTCCTGGTTTCCCTCCTTTGCTTTATCTGGATGCGGAGAGTGGTGGCTTCCGTTGTGCGCAAACACGCCCCATCCATCGCAGAGGACATGGAGCATCGCTCG
This sequence comes from Bacteroidia bacterium, assembly GCA_020852255.1. Lineage (NCBI taxonomy): Bacteria > Pseudomonadati > Bacteroidota > Bacteroidia > Bacteroidia bacterium. The sequence continues at coordinate 97,650 of JADZBD010000004.1, forward strand.
CACTAATCGCTGACACGGGGCTTAACAGAGAGCTGATTCTGCACTATCTTTACTTTTATTACAGAATCAGTGCACACAATGCTTTCGGGGGTTCATAACGTATACCGGTGTGTCATCTGCGCATTTTGCATTTGCGCCTGGCTTCCTGTTACCGGACAATCCTTTTACTTCCGGTACTATAACGTAAATGACGGAATGCCCTTTGCGCAAGTGAATGCCATCCATCAGGGGATGCAAGGATATCTCTGGACCGGTGCCTACGGCGGACTAAGTCGTTTCGACGGAAGAAAATTTGTTAATTACAGCCCGAAGAACGGACTCATCACTTACTCTGTAAATTCCATCACAGCAGATGATGCCGATAATATCTGGATCGCCACGATTGCAGGAGTAAGCCGTTTTAGCAACAACCTGTTCAAAAATTATACGAAAGACCAAGGCCTTCCCAACGTATATGTGAATGTAATCATAAAGGATCAGAAAAACAGGATATGGGCCGGAACGCAGGGGGGGCTTGCCTATTTCGACGGAAAACGGTTTGTGACCTACTCTGATAAACTCCTCAGAGCAAATGCCCGTATTCTTTCTCTTCATGTGAACGGAAGCGGAGAGTTGTGGGTAGGCACCGGCCAAGGGGTTTTTCGTATCAACACGCTCACTTTAACAACGGAGGAAATGTTCAGAATGTCCGACGGCCTTTGTGATTCGGTTATTACCGCCATTACTTCGGATCAGACCGGAAGTATCTATCTCGGGACACCAAATGGTATCAGCATTCTTCGCGACGGAAAAATTCAGTCTATTCCTGCCGCCCCGGGCTTTCCGGACAACTCGGTTTCATCACTTGTTTACGACCCGAGAGGAGGTGTTTGGATAGGAACCGCAGAAGGGCTGTGCCGGTTAGAAAAGAACATCTTTATCCCGTATCACATTGAAGGACCTTTTGGCGCCAACCGGATCCTTTCGCTTTTTACGGATCGAGAAGGAAATCTCTGGGTGGGAACATCCAATGGCTTGTATAAACACTCCGGTGCATTGTTCTCTACCTGGTCGGTTAAAGATGGCTTATCCGGCGCGTATGTTTTTCCTATTCGTAGAGATGCACGAGGCGCGCTCTGGATCGGTTCCGATGATGGGTTGAACTGTCTGGAAAATGGTAAACTCAGGGTGTATAAAAAACAAGACGGACTGGCCGGTAATGCGGTGAATGACCTTGCGTTGGGGACAGATGGTAAAATATATGCGGGAACCAATCAGGGTCTTAGTGTGTACAATGGAACCGGGTTCCGGAATTATTTCGGAAAAAAAGACGGGTTGATCAGTGATTCGGTGAGTGCCGTCCGGTTTGACCATCTGGGCCGTCTCTGGTTAGGTGGTCACTGCGGGTACACATTAATGGAAAATGGAAAATTCTCACGGTATCCGCTGCCGGTTAAAAAAAACCGTTTCGATATCTGGTTCCTGTTCGAAGATTCTAAAAACCGGATGTGGATCGGAACATTTCAGGGCGGATTGTTCATGTACGACGGTGCGATACATGACATGGCTGAAGAGCTTAGTATTTCAGACGAATCCTGTCTCGCGGTAAGTGAGGACGAAAACGGAAATATCTGGATCGGTTCACTGCGCGGGCTGTACATGTGGGATGGAAAGAGTATCCGGCATATTGACGAATCGAAAGGGCTGAATTCCGATCTGATATATGTTCTGGGTGCTGATAAGGATCCGGCCTATCTGTGGATCGGCACCAACCAGGGTATGAATAAACTGAACCTCAAAAAATACCTGGAGGATGGTAAAGTGGAGATCACCGATTACGGAAAGGAAGACGGATTCATTTTCAGCGAAACCAACAGCAACGGATTCTGGAAAGATGAGGACGGGAGTATCTGGTACGGTACGGTGGGAGGAGTGATCCGCTACGATCCGAAATATTTGCCGCAGAAGGAACTGGAGCCGATCACACATATTACATCTGTACAATTATTCTATAAGGATACAGCGCTGACGGCTAATTCCGAACTATCCTACGATCAGAATCACCTCGCATTCAGCTTTATCGGCATCCATTTTGCGAATCCTTCAAAAGTGAGATACCGCTACCGTTTGCACGGTTTTGAAACAGACTGGTCACCGGTAACGGCCATGAACGCGGCCAATTACAGCAGTCTGCCCCCGGGCGAATACCGCTTTGAAGTGATGAGCCGAAACAATAACGGACTCTGGAATACATCACCAGTAACTTATTCCTTTACCATTCTTTCACCCTGGTGGAAAACATTATGGTTCCAGACTTCCCTCATCCTCTCCGTACTTCTGGCAGGTTACTCTGCTATACGTTTCCGGATCCGGCAGGTTCGACAGCGTGAACAAAACAGAACACGCCTGGCCGCGATGGAACTCAAAGCCCTGCGAGCTCAGATGAATCCTCATTTTATTTTCAATGCACTGAATTCCATTCAGCATTTCATCATGCACAGTAATGAGGAAGGCGCCACAAAGTATCTGAACAAATTCGCGCGTCTCATCCGCACGATCCTGAATAATTCCGAACGCTCTACTGTAACGCTGGAAGAAGAAGTAGAATCGCTACGTTTGTATCTTGACCTGGAGGTGCTGCGCTTTGAGAATAAATTTACCTGGGAAATTGTTGTAGACCCTGAGCTGAATCTCGACTTCTATGAAATTCCCACCATGCTTATCCAGCCGTATGTGGAAAATGCTATTTTGCACGGACTGGTTCCCAAACCCACCATAGGGCACCTGCGCATTGAACTCCGCCTGGATGAACACCATATAGTCTGCGTCATCACCGATGACGGTATTGGAAGAAAAGCATCCCGAACGCTGAAAGAGCGCTCCATGAAACAAAAACATCAGAGCTTCGGCATGAAGATCACCCACGATCGCCTGGAGCTTCTCAACAATGTTCAGCAATCCAACCTGAGCGTTAATATTACCGACCTGGAAAATGATTTCGGAGAAGCTACCGGAACACGGGTGGAGATATTCACGCCAATTGCCTAACTTTAACGCATGATCCGTACCGTTGTTGTTGAAGACGAAAAAAAATCGCGGGAGGTAATCCTCTCTCTGATACAGAAATATTGCCCTGAACTGCATGTAACCGGGGAAGCATCCTCCGTTAAAGAAGCCGTGGAAGTGATTAAAAAAGAAAAACCTGAACTGGTATTCATGGACATTCAGCTGGCCGACGGCACCGGATTTGATATACTTCAGCAGGTACAGGGAATTGATTTCTACCTCATTTTTGCAACTGCCTTCGACCAGTACGCCATCAAAGCCATCAAATATTCGGCGATTGATTACCTGCTCAAGCCGATTGATGGCGACGAGTTGAAAAATGCCGTAAAGAAGGTCATTGAAAAAAAGAGCAGCTCCTCAAATGTGGATAACCTTAGATTTCTTATCAGTAATCTTAAAAAAGGAGAAGACGAGTTTTCGCGAATTACCCTTCCCACCGGCAATGCTTACGAGATTGTAAATATCAAAGATATTATCCGCTGCGAGGCCTCCGAATCCTACACGTATTTCTTCCTGTCCGGTAAGAGAAAATTTCTGGTCACACAAGGTCTGAAGCATTATGAAGATATTTTGCCCGGAGACGCTTTCATTCGAGTACATCATTCCCACCTGATCAATATGAATCACGTTGTCCGTTATCTGAAAGAAGACGGAGGATACGCTGTAATGAGCGACGATTCCCGTATTGAGATCTCCCGCCGTAAACGGGAAGCATTCCTGGAAAGGCTTAATAAGGCCTGATATTCAGTTAGTTACAGTGTAGTGAGTAGCAACGGGTTCCAGTTATTCCGTGCGCTTTACCACTTATTGGATTTTCCCTGCCACTTATTAGAAACCATAAACTATACCCTGAAAGGCGCCGTAATATTGTGTAAGGTTAATTTGTTTGTGATTTCAATACAAAAGGAAATGTTCAGAACCGAAGCCATAATAAAAAACGAAAGGAAGGGCAGCCGATCGTTTGGGGTTTGCGCCGGGGTACTGAACAAGAGCGAAAGTTCTCGGAATTGGCCGGCCACACATGGGGATGTGGTTAACAGGCCGGCCAACCCGTTCCTTTTTTCATCGCCCCTTCAGTTAAACGCAATATAAAGTAACATGGAACAGAAAGTAAGAAACGCGTACGATGACTCAAGGAGTCGCCGTATTGCAAGACACGAGAGACACATCATGAGGGTGAAAGCCTTGAAGGAAGGGCATTACCGTTCTACTGAAAAGAACGCTCATGACGGTGTAGACACCATTATCGGGATCCTTGGCGTAGCCACAGCAGGACTCGTAATGTATGCCGTTCTCAATGTGATCTTCTGAACATTGATGGCAGGGAGGACAGGCTGGTAGGTTTAAGGGGATGTTGCTTATCATGCCGGTCCTCCCGCATCAGTAACACAGACCGAGGTACAAGCGTTACCTCGGTCTTTTTATTTTTTCCCAAAACACTTTCGAAGAAATCCCCTGATCCCTTTCTCTGAGGTAACCGGACTTTCAAAGAAACCCATGTGCCCGGCATTTTCCAGCAACAACACCTCCCCTTCACGGCATTTTTTAGCCTGAGCCTGTATTGAAGTACACGGAATAATCACATCCTTTTTGCCTGCGATAAAAAGAACGGGGAATTCCAGCTCCGGAAGCATAGCGATATAATCCGTACGGATCTTCATTCCCTCCAGGGCGGCAACGATGGCCTGCGGCGAGGTATTTCCGGCGATTCTTTTCAGCTGTTCGAGTGGCTCTGTCATCAGCGGTAGATTTTCTGGAGCAAACAACCGCTCGAGAAGCTGAAAAACGAACGCCCTTTTATCTGCCTTAACTGCCGCAATCGCCCTGTCGCGATCGGTCCTCTTTTCCGGAGCATCTGCAGCAGCCGTAGAATGAAACAGGATCAACCCACTCAGATGATTCCTGAACCGTGCGGCAAAAGCCAGCGCTACATAACCTCCCATACTGTGCCCGCAGATCACATATTTCCTCAAACTCAGTTCATCCAACAGCATTTTCACGTGGTCTGCCATGGCATCCATGGAATGCACATATCCGATGCACTCTGAATCTCCGAAGCCGGGTAAATCTATCGTGATAATGCGGTAAGAACCTGATAATGCCTTCGTCAGCGGCTCCCATATCACCCTTGATTCCGGAAAACCATGTAAAAAGACCAGCACCCGCCCCTTTCCTGAGTCAGAATAGCCGATTTTTCTACCAAAAAGTTCGATCATTACGGGTATAATTCTCCTGCTGTAATTACGGTACAATTTATGTATTTTTGGTCGATAAAACCATCCCGTTCCATGCGATCTGTTTTACGCTCCTTCCTCTGCTCGCTGATTCTGCTGAGTGCCACCCTGTCCGTTCAGGCTCAGACGGCCAAGAAATACTATTCTGCCGGAAAGAAATTTATGGAAATGGGTAATTGCCAGGAGGCTGTGAACAATTTCACGAAAGCCCTCGAAATGGATCCCCAGATGGAAGATGTGTATATCTCCCGTGCTGAATGTTATGAAAAGATGGACAAAAAGACGGAGGCGGCGGAGGATTACCGCCTGGCAACCACCTTTGCCCCAAAAGAGGAAAAATACTTCTATAACGCCGGCAGGCTTTATTTCGAAATCCGTCAGTTCGAAAAAGCAGACGAAATGCTTAAGAAAGCCCTCTCCCTTAACAAGAACTATCTTGATGCAATAGAGTACAGTATTTACACCTTGCTCCAGCTGAAAAAATTCACACAGGCCCTTACGCTGGCGGAACAGGCAGTAGATCTTAAGAAGAGTGGACTCACCTATCTGAACAATGCCATTGTTCTTGACAGTATGCAACTGTATGCAGAAGCAGAAAAAAAGTATAAAGACGCCAAATATTACGATTCTAAACTGGTGATGGCCTATGTGGGATTAAGTAACACTCAGGTTAAATTAAAAAAGCTGGATGATGCGATGAAAACCTGCCAGACAGGAATGGAAAAATTTGTTCCTGCCCGGAAAGAGATTCTTTTCGCCCGAAGTCAGGTGTATGCCGCCAAAGGAGATTATCTTGCCGCTGTAAACGATCTTACACAAGTCATCCTGGCCGATGATAAAAGTGTAATCGCCTTTATGACACGTGGTGATTACTACCTTAAACTGGCCATGTATCCCAATGCTGTAAACGATTACACCAAGGTGATTCTGATCCAGGAAAAAAACGCGAACGCTTATTTCAAGCGCGCTCAGGCCTACGAGCAGATGCAGAATTACAAGGAAGCGGTGAAGGATTATAATAAGATCAAGGAGATTGCGCCAAACGATCAAAATGCCATGAATTATCTTGTGGCAGCAAAGCAAAAACTCTTTGAGCTCAACAGGGAAAAGAATAAGCCTGAGATCGTCATGATCAGTCCGAAGGCCGACAAAAAATTTGTAGTTAAGATCGGAGGAGATAAAAAAGAAATGATGGTGAAGGGTACCATCACCGATGAAAGCAATATCAAAAGCATTACCGTGAACGGTAAGGAAGCCAATTTCCGGAACGATACCAACGTTACTGATTTCATTGTAACAATGGATGTCACAAAGCTCGAACAGCTGACTGTAATTGTTACGGATGTTTATAACAACGTACTTGAACAGCTGTTCGCCGTTGAATACACTGAAACCGGGAAGCCGATTGTTGCCCTGGTTGCTCCCTACACTTCATTCGACAAAGAAATTTATCTCGACAACTCAAACTCGGAACTTTATATCGAAGGTCAGGTAAAAGACGAAAGCAAGATCGAATCCATTCGCATCGAAGGACAGAATGCAAGCTTTGACCCTTCCGCACAGGATCCCAAATTTTCCGCCACCATCAGCATCTCCAATAAAATGAAGATCACCGTTTGGGTAAAAGATGTCTACGGGAATGAAACCATTGAAGATTTTAAACTGAACCGCGAAGGTGCCACCATCTCTGCCAATAACCCCATGGGTGTAACCTGGCTCATCTTCATCGAGAACAGCAATTACAAAAACTTCGCCTCGCTCGACGGCCCCTCAAAGGATGTTACACTAATGAAAACGGCCCTGGCCAACTATAAATTCAGCAATATTGTACATAAAAAAGATATGACCAAAGCCGAGTTGGATAAATTCCTGTCCATTGAGCTTCGTGACCTGATCAAGGCCAATAAGGTCAATTCACTGATGATCTGGTATGCAGGGCATGGAAAATTCCAGAATAATACCGGATACTGGATTCCGGTAGACGCTAAGGTTGATGAGGAATATTCCTATTTCAGTATTGCCACGCTTAAATCCTATATGCAGTCCTACTCACTCGTTCATACCCTGGTGGTAACGGATGCCTGCGAATCAGGACCTACCTTCCTGGTTGCCATGCGGGCGGGCACTGAACAGAAGATGTGCGACGACTGGACAAAAACAAAATTCAAGTCCGCTCAGGTATTCACTTCCGCCGGATTTGAGCTGGCAGCCGATAATTCCCAGTTTACCAAAACCTTCGCAAACACCCTGATTAATAATCCCGACGGGTGTATCGCTATAGACAAGATCGTTGAAAAGGTGAAACTCGCTGTAAAAGCGAAAGGTATGCAGGAACCCAAATTCGGTAAGATTTCCGGACTGGAAGATGAAGGGGGCACTTTCTTCTTTATGAAAAAATAAACGTAGCTTCATGGCCTGATGAGGCTATTTGGATCATACCTGCTGCTTTTATTTTTTACCTCCCTCTGTTTTGCCCAGACCTATTCCTTCACGAATTATACTGTTCAGGATGGATTAGCCCAGTCCAATATTCTTGGACTTGTACAGGATAAGAACGGATACCTCTGGATGGGAACCGAAAGCGGAGTATCGCGGTTCGACGGGAAAACATTTCTTAATTATACGGCGGATGAAGGATTAGCGGAGAATAATATCAGCAGCATGCTGATGGATCGCAGCGGAGCGATCTGGTATGGTCACAATACCGGTTCCATCACACGCCAGGCCGGCCGGACATTTACTAAAATCGAGAATCCATCCTTCCCTGATGAGAAGAGCGTCTATACCTTCTTTCAGGACAAGCAGGGGCAATTGTGGATTTCCTTCATTCCCTACGGTGTCGTGGTGATTAAGGATCCGGCCGGAGATCTGTCTTCTCCATCTAATGTGATTGTTTACCAGGATAAAGACCTCGGAGAACAGGTTTACGCCATTGCCCAGGATCCGAAGGGCATAATGTGGTTTCACACACGTTATGGCATCAAACACCTTAATCCAAAGAACGGCAAGTTTGAATATTATCCGTCTGCCGAACTCTCCGGAGCGCAAACAACAGCGTTCATGATCGACCGGAAAGGAAATTTCTGGATGGGACAGCCTTACGGCACACTGAAAAAATTCGATCCTGCCACCGGAACGATGACACATTACACTCAGGAACACGGTTTACCACCTATGTCGGTAAGCGAGGGAATGGTCGGAAATTTTGTAAACCTACTTTTCGAAGATTCAAGAGGTGATATCTGGATTGCGGCCTGGGACAGGGGAATCAGCCGCTTCCGGCCTGCAGCACCCGATGGCCGTCCTGCATTTACCAACTTCAGTACCGCAAACGGTCTTCCTATTAATAAAATCCGCAGCATCACAGAGGACCGCGAAGGGAATATTCTTATGGGAACTTTCGGCAATGGACTATCTGTTTTTAAAGGCGAGAAATTCATTTCCTACACTACGGTAAATGGCCTGGTGAATAACCAGGTTTGGGGAATACTAAAGGACAATAAGGGAAGATACTGGTTCAGCACGAATGAAGGTCTATCTATCTATGACCCCGGAGCTACGGAGGAAAAAATATTCACGAATTATAAGAATATCGAAGGGGCGTCCAGCAGCAGCATCCGCCCTATTGATATTGACAAAAACGGAAATATCTGGATGGGAACCTGGGGAAGCCGGATTATTAAGTATGATATGTCGCGAAACGCATTCACCCGTAACTTCCCGCTGAATGAAGTGGTATTCAATCATATCACGTGCCTGAAAGTGGATTCAAAAAACCGTGTGTGGGTGGGAACTCCCGTGGGACTCACTGTACTTGATCAGCAAAGCGGAGAGATTCGCAGTTACACAAAAAAAGATGGTCTTTCCGAAGAGGACATCACCTGTATCTACGAAGATGCCAAAGGAATTCTCTGGATAGGTACGCGTCAGAGGGGCGTGAATCGTTTCGACGAAAAATCTTTCTATTTCTACGGAAAGGAAGAAGGGTTGAGCAACGGAAGCATCACATCCATCACCGAAGACAAAAACGGCAGCATCTGGCTGGGCACAGCAGGGGGTGGGATATTTACTTACCGCGAAGGGAGATTTTCCGGATACAGGATGAAAGACGGTCTGATTTCAGACTATGTTTCCTCCGTTATTTCCGATAATAATGGAAATATCTGGGCCGGTACCAATAACGGACTCTGCCGGTTCGATCCCAAGGCAAGTACTTTTACTACCTACGGTAAAATGGATGGCTTCACAGGCGTGGAAACCAAAGCAAACGCCCGTTATAAAGATCAGGAAGGCAATTTATGGTTTGGAACTGCTAATGGCGTATTCCGCTTTGCCCCTGCCTTTGATACACCCAATACCGTTGAACCACTCCTGAATCTACAATCTGTTAAAGTGAACAATAAAGAACAGGAAATAACCGGAATGGAACTTTCGCATAAAGAAAATTCCCTTCTTTTTGAATTTACAGGTATCAGCCTTAGCAATCCGGACGGAGTTCGTTATAAGGTAAAACTGGAAGGTTTTGACGACGACTGGAAAACCACCTCTAAGAATTATATCGAATATCCGAATCTTGATCCCGGCAACTATTCCCTGTTACTGAAAGCCGTAAACAGCTCCGGCATGGAGAATGCTGAAGCACTAACGCTCAGCTTTCATATCACTCCGCCCATTTGGAAACGCTGGTGGTTCTACGTATTGGTAACCCTTGCTGGTCTCAGTATTCTTTTCGCCTACATCAAAATTCGGGAACGGGCACTGATCCAGGAAAAAAGAGTGCTGGAAACTAAGGTTGCAGAACGCACTACCGAAGTGATGGAGAAGAACAAAGAACTGGCCGAGAAGAATAAAGATATCATGGACAGTATCCATTATGCTAAACGGATACAGGATGCTATTCTTCCACCGAATGAACTGGTCCGTCAGTACTTGCCTCAGACCTTCATTCTTTTCAAGCCGAAAGATATCGTCAGCGGTGATTTTTACTGGCTGGCCGATAAAAAAGATAAAGTGTTGTTTGCCGCGGTGGACTGCACAGGACACGGCGTTCCGGGAGCTTTCATGAGTATTGTGGGACACAATATGCTGGAGAAAATCGTGAATGAGTATGATATCACACTGCCTAATGAGATCCTGGAAGCGCTGAATAAAAATGTGAGTGATACCCTGCGCCAATCCAATACAGAAGAGCACGAAGTAAAAGATGGCATGGATGCTTCGGTATGCATGTTTGACCGCAAAACCAACGAATTTCATTTCGCCGGCGCCATGAATCCGCTCTACTTCATCCGCGGAGGAGTGCTGAAAGAGATCAAAGGAGATAAGATGCCTATCGGTAATTTAAAAGTAGGAGAGAGCCGGAAATACACCAATCACCTGATTAAACTGGAAAAGGGTGACAGCCTGTACATCTTTACGGACGGGTATGCAGACCAGTTTGGGGGTCCGTCCGGGAAAAAATTCAAATATCAGCAACTGAAAGACACGCTCTTGAAGATCCAGGATCTTTCACTCGAAGAGCAGGGAAGTTATTTGCAACGCACCATTCATGAGTGGATGGGGCATTTGGATCAGGTGGATGACATTCTGGTGATCGGGACGAGGCTCTAGTGTTCATTCATTAACTCCTCAATCTCGTCTGCCTCTACCGGAATATTACTCATCAGATCAACTGGGCCTTTTTTAGTAATGAGAATGTCGTTTTCGAGCCGGATGCCGAGGTTCTCCTGCGGAATATAGATACCAGGTTCACAGGTAAAGACCATGCCCTCTTCGAACTTACGCCAGCGCTCGCCTACATCGTGCACATCCAGTCCGAGGTAGTGTGATGTACCGTGCATAAAGTACTTTTTGTAGGCTGGTCGTTCCGGATCCTGCTTGCGAACATCCGATATCCGTAACAGACGGAGTTTTAAGAGTTGCTCCGTCATCAGCTCTCCTACTGCTTTATTGTAATCTTCCAGGTTATTGCCTACCCTGAGCATTTTGATAGCTTTCTTCATTATGTGCAGCACAGAATTATACACGTTTTTCTGACGCCGGGTAAACTTTCCGCTAACGGGCAGGCAGCGGGTAAGGTCCGAGGCGTAGTTGCCGTATTCTGCTGCCACATCCAGCAATACTACATCTCCAGCCTTACACGGCTTGTTGTTTTCAACATAATGCAGTACACAGGCGGAAGCGCCGCTGGCAATAATCGGCGAGTAGGCAAATCCGCGGGAACGGTTGCGAATGAACTCGTGGATCAGCTCCGCTTCGATTTCAAATTCCCACACACCCGGCTTTACGAAGGGGAGCAGTCTGCGGAATCCCTTCTCCGTTATATCACATGCCTTTTGGATCAGGTCAATTTCATGCCTGGATTTAACTGCACGCACTTGATGCATTAAAGGGGCTGACCGTTCAAAATCATGTAAGGGATACCGGCTTTGGCACCATTTGATAAAACGTGCATCACGGGTTTCGGTTTCCACCACTGCACGGAGGTGCTCGTTAGAATTCAGGTACACCTCGTCCGCTTCCGCCATCAGGGAATGGAAAACCTGCGTGAAAGAGGACAGCCACATTATCGTTTTGATGCCAGAGGCTCTGGTTGCCTCTTCCTTGGTGTACTTATGTCCTTCCCAGACAGCGATCAGCTCACTGGTCTCCTTTAAAAACAGGATTTCTCTTTGCTGTGGATTTTTGGCGTCCGGAAACAGAAGCAGAATCGTCTCTTCCTGGTCTATTCCGCATAGCCAGAAAAGGTCCGAGTTCTGAATGAAAGCCATGTGCCCGTCGGCATTGGTAGGCAGCACATCATTGGAATTGAATACCGCCAGTGCTCCTTTATCGAGGAGTTTGGAAAAACGTTTCCGGTTTTCTGTAAAAAGCCGGGAAGAGATAGGTGCATACTTCATATTATTTGCTTTTCTTAAGTGCCTGTTCTATATCTGCGATGATATCTTCTATGTGCTCGAGTCCGCAGGAGATCCGGACCAGCCCCGGCGTAATACCAGTAGCCTGCCGTTCTGCTTCCGACAGTTTCGCATGGGTGGTACTTGCCGGGTGCGATGCGATTGTTCGTGTATCACCGAGATTGGCTGTGAGCGACGCCATTTTCAATGCATCCATAAAACGTGCACCTTGCCGAATTCCCCCCTTTAGCGTGAAAACTACGAGACCGCCGCCGCTGCTCATTTGCCTTTTTGCGATCTGATGCTGCGGATGAGAAGGAAGAAAAGGATACCTCACCGACTCAACTCCGCTTTGCTTTTCCAGCCATTTTGCCAGTTCCAGAGCGTTTGCCGCATGTCGTTCCATACGCACTTCGAGTGTTTCCATACTCTTGGCCAATACCCAGGCATTGAAAGGAGACAATGCGGGTCCGGTGGCACGGCAAAAAAGATAAATCTCCCGGATCAGTTCCTTTCTACCGACTACCGCTCCACCCAGTACCCTTCCCTGTCCGTCAAGCCACTTTGTAGCACTGTGCGAGACAAGGTCTGCGCCGTATTCAACCGGACGCTGAAAAACAGGAGTAGCAAAACAGTTGTCTACATGAAAGATCAGTTTATGCTTTTTCGCGATCTTTCCCACTTTCTCCAGGTCAACAATCTCCAGCCCCGGGTTGGTAGGTGTTTCAAGAAAAATCATTTTTGTGTTTTTCCTGATCAGCTTTTCGATCTGCTCCGGCCTTGCTGCATCGAAACAGGAATGCGCTATACCCCATTTTGGAAGATACTTACTCAATACGGTATGCGTGGAACCAAATACGGACCGGCAGGATATCAGATGATCGTCCTTATTAAGGAATGTTACGAAGCTCGCAAATATGGCCGCCATTCCCGAGGCGGTGGCATATCCTTCTTCCGCTCCTTCCCACGCACAAAGCTTATCGGTAAACTCCCTGACATTCGGATTTGAAAAGCGGGAATAAATATTGGCATCACGTTCATCCGCAAAAGTGGCACGCATTTCTTCTGCTGTATCATAGGTAAAGCTGGAAGTAAGGTACAGCGGCGAAGAATGCTCCTTCTGTGCCGTTTGCTTTGATCTGATCCTTACTGCTTTAGAACTTCTCTTTTTCACTTAACAATTCCTTTATTTTCCAAGAGGATAAAGTTATTAAATTTGGCTTTGAACAACGATCTTTAATACCATGAATAAACGATCCGCTCTTTTCCTCACCCCCCTGCTGTTACTCCTGCTCCCGTTTTCCATTGCCTCCCAGCATGTGCTTATTGCCGGACAGGATTTTGACACTATAGTTACACCCGCCTGGACTTATACCAGTAACGGACTGACATATATCAACGGGTTAAGCGCTTCCAACGACGCGCCTTCCAATTCTCCCTGGGGAATCGGAGGTTCCTGGGCCTGGGAAACCACAGCTACAGCAGATACAATGATTTTCAGCAATCTCAGCTTAGTCAATCATGATTCCGTTTACATTACATTCCGGCTTGCCGGCTTTTCTCTTAGCACCATTTCAAACGGTCCGGATCAGTTAGATCAGGTGCGGGTTTGGGTGAGCGTGAACGGCGGCACTACCTGGTATTCAAGCATTGAAGTTCACGGGTTTAACAATGCTACCTGGTCGTATGCCGCCGGCACAGGCATGGCTCTGGATACTCTTCAATTGAACAACAACACAAATATTTACGAGCCAACGGCCGGAGGCCCGCAGACCACCGAAGGCTACAGCACCGTGAAGATCTTTATTCCCGATGCCTACAACCAGGTGATGATACGCATTCGTTCCCGGGAAAGCACCGCACAGGAACGTTGGTGCATTGATAATGTCGAGGCCTGGGGAATTCCGATTGTTACCGGCATGAATGAAATGGGCGATGCCTTGTTCACGATATATCCCAATCCTTCCGACGGTTCCGTTTTTATTAGTAATCCGGGGGAAGAGTCAACGATCAAAATTCTAGGCGTTAAGGGCGATATGGTTACCGTATTAAAAATGAACAGCAACGAAACGAAAATGCTGATGCTTTCAGCGGGTATATATATCGTAGAAAGAACAGGACCCGAAGGAACCTTCTATCAGAAGCTCATTATCCGTTAAGCTTCACTTCCCAGGTGATCTTAGCGCCGGCACGGCGCAGAGTTTCCGCAACGGAACAGTATTTTTCCATAGAAAGATTTACGGCGCGTTGCGCTTTATCGGGATCTATGCTGCCTTTCAAAAAGAACGTGAGGTGAACCGCCTTCCATAAAGCCGGCTCTACTCCTTTTTCCCGCTCTCCATCCACTTCGATACGGATATCCTCCACCTTCTGCCTTTGCTTTTTCAGGATAAGCAACACATCAATGGCACTGCAGCCTCCCGCCCCGGCCAGCAACAACTGCATAGGGCGCAGTCCGCAGTCTTCTCCGCCGATATCTCTGGTTCCGTCAAGATGGGAAACTACTCCGTCTTCATTCTTTGCTTCAAAGTGAAAGGCGGCATTTTTGCGCATGAGGCTTATCTTCATAAGACAAATTTAGTAGATAAGACTTAATTACCTTTGTCCGGTGCCGAAAGAACTGTATAAATATCAAGGGATCCTTTCTCTGGAATCCGGAGATCGCCTGGTAAATCCCGAGATCGCATACCACACCTATGGGAAACTCAACCCGGAGCGGAGCAATGTTGTCTGGATCTGCCATGCCCTGACTGCGAATTCCGACGCAGCGGATTGGTGGCACGGGATTGTGGGGAGAGGGAAAGCCTTCGACCCGGAAAAACATTTTATTGTCTGTGCCAATATCCTGGGGTCGTGTTACGGAACTACCGGACCCCTAAGTATTAATCCGGAAACCGGAAAAAAATACTATCACTCGTTCCCATTAATCACCATCCGCGATATGGTACAGGCCCATATCCTGCTGCGCAAGCATTTGGGGATTGAGAAGATCGCCGTGTGTGCCGGTGGAAGCATGGGTGGTTATCAATGCCTGGAGTGGGCGGTGATGGAACCCGGAGTGATCCGGAAGCTGTTTCTGACCACTACTGCTGCAAGGGAAAGTGCCTGGGGCATTGCCATACATGAAGCCCAAAGATTAGCGATACAGGCCGATCAGACATTTCGTGAAGAACGGGATGACGCAGGCACTACGGGCCTGAAAGCAGCCCGCGCGATCGGAATGCTTACCTACCGGAATTATGAGGCCTTTGTGAAAACCCAAACGGATGAGGAGGCAAACAAATTGGAGAACTACAGGGCCGCTTCTTATATTCAGCACCAGGGAAATAAGCTTGTTGAACGCTTCAATGCACACTCCTATTTTACGCTTACAAAGTCCATGGATTCCCATCACCTGGCAAGAAGAAGATTCAGTGATCAGGAGTTAAAGAATCAGAAGGGACTTGAGCGGGTATTGAAATCCATTCCCTGCCCGGCCTTTGTGGTAGGAATCTCAACAGATCATCTGTGTCCGAATGAGGAACAAAAGTTCCTGGCTCAACATCTTGGGAACGGTAAATATATTCAGATCGATTCTTCCTTCGGACATGATGGGTTTTTGGTGGAAGGGGAGAAACTATGCAGTCTGGCTACTGATCTGCTGACTTGCTGATCAAATTACGTACGGTTCATCACCCTTTCCTGCCCGGGTAATTAAATAACACTGAAGTCAGCACCGGAACAAAGAAAATTCCTACCGTTATAATGGAGAACCAGAAATCCGTTTCATGACTTTCGATCATCAGTGAAAAGGCTTCTTTGGGATAATAGTGGGTGTAAAGTGAAATCATCAGTTTAAGCCCCAGGATGCCAACAACCAAAAAGGCAGCGGTACCCAGAAAAACGAATTTCTTCATCAGGTTCACAAATCCCTGGGCCACAAACCGCATAGCCAGGATTCCGATAAACACCCCCGTGCAAATGAGATAAATATTATCAGTATAAGCGACCGCCGCCAGCACATTATCAATAGAAAAAGCCATATCCATCACCTCCACCAGGAACACCGTAGCCCAGAATTGCCCGAATAATCCAAGGGTATATTTATAAAGAACGCTCCCACTTTTATTCAGTGTATCATCGTCCGTCTGCGGAGTGGCTTTGGTTCTGAAATAATTCAGACTGAGATAAACCAGGTACGCACCACCCACTGGTTTGAGCCACCAGATCTCCACCAGCCACGAAGCAAAAAGCAGAGCCAGTCCCCTGAAAACATATGCGCCGATGATACCATATTTTAACGCTTTACCCCGCTGCTTTTCCGGCAGATCCATTACCATGGTTGCCAGTACTGCAGCGTTGTCCACAGAAAGCAGGCTTTCGATCAGGACCAGATTGAGAATGACAAATAATCCGGCCCTGGGATCACTGCCTAAAAAAGTATGTAAGAAGTCGTTAAACCATTCCACAGGCGCAAAGTTAAAGATAAAACCCGGCGGATCGTTCCAAGAGAATTTTGTATCTTGGTCTTACCTAAAGCCCCGTTCATGAAAAACATTCCGCTCCTTTTTCTTCTGCTTCCATTCTTTGGTGCAGCGCAATTCACCAATATTCAGATTGACCCCTCCAATACCTATGGAGAAACATCCATCCTGGTAAATCCCAAAAACACCAATGAACTGGTGGCCGGATGCAACATCAATAACATTTATTATTCTTCCAACGGAGGTTTGACATGGGGTACCGTACTGCTTACATCACAATGGGGTCACCAGGGCGATCCATGCGGAGCGGTAGATACCAATGGTAACTGGTATTTTTCTCACCTGACTCCGTCGCAGGATCGTATTGTAATCGCCAAATCCACAAACGGCGGGGCCACCTGGCCGTCGGAAAGTTATACCGGATTTACGGTGAAGGATACCGACAAAGAATGGATCAAAGTGGACTGGTCGCCTAACTCACCCTATAAAAACGACTTGTACTGCACCTGGGCAGAAATGGATGCTTATTCCAGCAGCTCTCCTACCGATTCCAGCATTATTCTAATGTCCAAATCAACGGATGATGGTGCCACGTGGACGTCGCCCGTGCGTGTAAGTACCCAGGCCGGAAATTGCGGATTCAATGCGATCAAAGCGTCCATCCAGGCCTTTGGTCCGAACGGGGAGGTGTATGTTGTATGGTGTGGAAACGGAGTTTCCTTTCAGCGTTCACTGGACGGGGGTCAAACCTGGCTGATGAATGATATCACCATTGATTCTCAAACACCCACATGGTACTTTACCATTCCCGGATTCACCTGGGGTACCGGTTTCCCCGGAATTGCCACGGATGTCAGCGGAGGAGCATACAATGGAAATATTTATGTCAGCTGGTGTGATCAGCGAAACGGAACCAACAACACAGATGTGTTTCTGGCCCGCTCTTCTGATGGTGGAAATACCTGGACCACCTCGCGCATCAATAACGATGCTACCGTTACCCACCAGTGCCATCCCTATGTAACGGTGGATCAAACCACGGGTATCGTCTACATGTCGTGGTACGACCGCCGCGACTTTACCTCCGGTAACAACACTCATGTATACCTGGGTTACTCCACCGACGGCGGTGCAACCTTCACCCAGATGCGCATCACCCAGAATGTTATCAATCTCACCAGCAGTGTATGGTGCGATTACAACGACATTACAGCTCACGCGGGCAAGATATGGCCTATCTGGACCGGGCAAAGTGCCAGTGTATGGATCGCACTTGTTACACAAACCCTTCTAAGTAGCCAGGAGATCGTGAACGAATCCCGCACCACTTTATTCCAGAACTATCCCAATCCCTTCAACACGTATACGTTCTTCGATTTCTTTATCAGCGAACCCGGGAATGCCACCATGAAAATTACCGATATGACTGGTAAAGAAGTAGCGGTGATTTTTGAGAATCAGCATTTCGAAAAAGGGAGCCAACATGCTGAAATTCACAACGATAAATTAAGGCTTGCAGGGGGTATGTACTATTGTACCCTTTACACGGCTGCCGGCATTTCCACTCAAAAGATCCAGCTGGTCAAATAATAATATTTGGATAATTGGTTAAAACGTGCATACATTTGCTGCCTCGATGAATTATACTATCCATACGATTTTGAACAAGGGCATGATGTGCTGTATGATGTGTTGCTGCCCGCGCGGTATGGAAATGTCTTGCTGATAAGAAAATAAAAGTAATAAAGCAGAGGGCCTTTCCGAATGGAGGGGCCCTTTTTCATTTTACATTCTTCAACAGAAATTAATCACAGTATAAACAGAACATATGATATCGTTTCAGACAGAGTTAGAAAATCCCATCGTTCAGAAGGACATCATTGAGTTGGAAAAAAAGATACGGCAGTACCGGGAAGGAACCATTGATCCGGACCAATTCCGTTCGCTTCGGCTGGCACGGGGCATCTATGGTCAGCGGCAACAGGGAGTTCAGATGGTACGCATAAAGCTTCCGTTCGGCAAAATTACGCCCCGCCAGCTGAGGAGGATCGCGGATATTTCGGACGAGTATTCCAATGGAAACCTGCACCTCACCACCCGGCAGGATATACAGATTCACCACGTGAGCCTTGAACGCACACCGGAATTATGGTCGCTACTGGAGAAAGATGCTCTTACCATCCGTGAAGCCTGCGGCAATACGCTGCGAAATGTTACAGCCTCAGCCGAAGCAGGTATAGATCCACAAGAGCCTTTTGATGTATCTCCTTATGCTCAGGCGGTATTTGAATATTTTCTGCGTAAGCCTTTCGGACAAGAGATGGGAAGGAAATTCAAGATCAGTTTTTCTTCCAACGAGAACGATACTGCCTTTGCCTTTATTCATGATATCGGCTTTATCCCGAAGGTAAAAATCATCAACGGAGTAGTACAGCGGGGCTTTAAAGTCGTGATCGGCGGAGGGCTTGGTGCGCAGCCATTCAGTGCGCAGACGGCCTATGAATTCCTGGAAGAATACCGGATCATTCCGTTTGCGGAAGCCGTTATGCGGGTATTTGACCGTTACGGAGAGCGCAACAACAGGCATAAAGCAAGATTAAAATACCTTTTAGCACAAACGGGTCTTGAAATATTTCTTGAAATGGTGAAAGCTGAAGCTCCGGCCCTGCAGCAAGAGGAAATCGCCATTCGCCGTGATTCCGTACCCTCTGTGCCGCCCTCCGGAAAAATCTTCACCTCTCTCAAACCTTCAGATCCGGAAAAATTCCGTCGCTGGACAGCCACAAATACATTTGAACAAAAGCAGCAAGGGTATTACGGAGTATATATCCGGGTTACGCTGGGTAACATCACCTCCGCTCTCAGCAGGGAAGTGGCCCGGATCGCGGAAGCCTATGCCGCGGAAGAGTTACGGGTTACCGTTAACCAGGGATTGCTTTTGAAATTTGTTCCCTCTCAGGCTCTTCCTTCTCTGTTCCGGGAACTGGACGCGCTGGGGCTCGCCCTGCCGGGATTCACCGGAGCTGGATATATTACAGCATGTCCGGGCACTGACACCTGTAATCTGGGCATCTCCTCTTCCACCGGGATTACCCGTGAGCTGGAAAAAGTAATCAGTGAGGAATATCCTGATCTGATCTACCGGAAGGATCTGAAAATCAAAATCAGCGGCTGCATGAATTCCTGCGGTCAGCACTCCCTGGCGCAGATCGGTTTTCACGGAAGCTCCATCAAAGAAGGCAACACCGTTATTCCCGCCTTACTGCTTCTGCTGGGTGGCGGAGCGCTGGGAAACGGAAGTGGAAGATTTGCGGAAAAGATTCTGAAATTTCCTTCCCGCCGTGGCCCCGATCTACTTCGCGCACTCCTGAATGATATTCTTGCCAATGCAGCGAATACCGAATCGTTCAATGCCTACTTTGACCGCAAAGGGAAGGAATACTTTTATCATTTACTGAAAATATTTTCTGATACTTCCTCTTTTTCACAACAAGAGCTGATGGATTGGGGTCAGGAAGAAAAATTCAAACCAGTGATCGGAGTGGGTGAATGTGCGGGTGTTCAAATAGACCTCGTACAAACTCTTTTCCTGGAAGCAGATGAAAAACTACAGGCTGCACAAGAAAGCTTTCTCCTTCACTACTACGCTGATGCCGTGTACTACGCCTACGCTGCTCTTATTCATTCTGCCAAAGCCGCGTTGCTCAGCCGGAAGGTGTATGTAAATAGTCAGGATTCTGTTCTCCGGGCGTTCGATACCCATTTAGGTGACCAGATCGGACCGGAATGGAGGCCATTCAGGGATTTTGTGCTTGCCATCCGTCAGAAAAGGCCCGATCTTACTTTTGCCACCGCATATCTTGCCGGTGCTTCCGATCTTATAAAGAGTATCCGGAATATCCGTTTAAATGAACTTTCAAAATCTTCTGCATGAAAAGAAAACAACCAAAGCTAACAATCGCCGGTGCAGGCCCGGGCGATCCCGGTTTAATCACGTTGAAAGCGGTAACTGCTCTTCGTAACGCCGATGTTATTCTGTACGATGCCCTTGTGAATCCGGATTTGCTGAAACACGCTGCGCCCGGAGTGAAAAGGTTATATGTAGGAAAGCGAGATCATCGTCATACCCTTACCCAGGAACAGATCAATTCACTGATTGTTAAACTCGCATTAGAACATGGCCATGTGGTGCGTCTTAAAGGAGGAGATCCATTTGTTTTCGGACGCGGCCAGGAAGAACTGGCTTATGCGGCATCCTTCAATATTCCTACGGAATACATTCCCGGGATCTCCTCCTCCGTGGGAGTACCGGGCATAGCCGGTATTCCGGTAACACACCGGGGATCCAGCGAAAGCTTCTGGGTAATCACCGGAACCACGAGGAGCGGAAAAATCAGCGAAGATGTGTTCAAGGCTGCCCAAACAGACGCAACCATTATAATCCTGATGGGTGTGAGTCACCTGGCCGGCATTGTAAATATTTTTCAAACAGCCGGTAAAACGGATCTTCCGGTGGCGGTAATCCAGGATGGTTCTCTTCCCACCCAAAAGGAGGCGGTAGGTGTGCTAAGCAACATTGAAGAACGCGTGAAGCAGGCAGGCGTGGGCTCACCGGCGGTAATCGTAATCGGAAAAGTGGTGAAAAGTCATCCGGACTTCAGGGAAAAAGTACGGGTTGCCACCCGAACAGCTCCGACCAAATCATCAGGAAATACGGTACTTTTGCACCCCCCGGTTTATAACTGAAATGTCTAACAATTCCAACAATACCCTTTTCCCTGTCTTCCTGAAACTGGATGAACTGAACCTGCTGGTAGTAGGAGGAGGAAAAGTGGGTCTGGAAAAGTTACGCGCAGTAAAGAAAAACAGTCCCGGCTGCCTTATCACCTTAGTAAGCGAAAAGCTGGAAGAGTGCGAAGAGATTGAAGGGTTGAAAATCAGAAAAAAAAGGTTTGATGAGGGTGATCTCGAGGGACAACAAGTAGTAATTATAGCTGTCGGAGATGCAGTAGAAGCGAAAAAGATCCGGGATATTGCAAAAAAGCGCAACCTTTTGGTGAACGTAGCAGACAAACCGGATCTCTGCGATTTCTATTTAGGGAGCATTGTGCAAAAAGGAGATCTGAAGATTGCCATTAGCACGAATGGGAAATCACCAACCATGGCGAAGCGTGTAAGGGAAGTACTGGAAGAGAGTTTTCCTGAAGAAACGCAGGAAGTACTTGAAAATCTTTCTTCAATCCGGGAAAACCTGAAAGGAGATTTTGCCAAAAAAGTAAAGGAGCTGAACCGGATCACCTCAGGGCTGGTAGAAGAACAAAAGCGGGAACGCTCCCTCTGGAACCGAATCTTCAGGGCTACCGGGTACAGCGTTGCCATCCTGCTGATTATGATTGCGGGGCATTTCATTATCACCTATACCCCATGGGAAGAAATGGGAGGTTTGGCCACCGGACTACTTGGCAATCTGGACCAGGATTTCTGGTTGTATGTAGCCGGTGGTTTTATTGCTCAGATGATTGATGGAGCATTGGGAATGGCTTACGGAGTATCTGTAACCACTTTTCTCCTCAGTCTGGGCATTCCTGCTATTACACCTGCTGTAGCCAGCGCCAGCATGCACGCATCAGAAATTTTTACCACGGGATCATCTTCCCTGGTTTACTTTCGGTACCGGAATATCAATATGAAGCTGTTCCGGAAACTTGTGATTCCGGGTGCTCTGGGTGCCATCGCCGGTTCCGCTACTATTTCTTTCCTGAGCAAAGACGCTGTGGCTTTTGTAAAACCCTTTGTAGCTGCTTATACGCTGCTGCTGGGTATTTATATCATTGTGCGTGCGATACGGCTGGTAAACAACAAAGCCTACAAGATAAAAACCATTCAACCCGTAGCTGGTATTGGCGGTTTCTTAGATTCGGTAGGTGGCGGAGGCTGGGGACCCATTGTAACCACTTCACTCATTGCCGGCGGAAGGGACCTGCGGTATTCCATTGGTTCGTCTCATTTGGCCAAATTTGTAGTTGCGCTGGTCAGTACTCTTTCATTTCTCATCTTTATCGGTCTGGATCACTGGCAGATTATTTTCGGTCTGGTAGTAGGAGGATCGGTTGCTGCCCCGTTTTCGATCTGGTTTTCAACAAAAATTCCTACGAAAGCCGGTTTGATCCTCGTAGGCTCCGTGGTTATCATTGTTAGTTTGCGTATCATCATTTTAAGTTTAATCTGAAAACAGTAAGTCATGGACAGCGCAGAATTAAATGAAAAATACCAGCTGCTTTCGCCTGAAGAGCGGTTCAGGGCTATTACACAAGATTTTCAAAAAGTGCTTCTTACTTCTTCCTTCGGCACCACGGCCGGTGTTTCACTTCATTTGTGGAGTAAAACCAATCAGAATAAACCCGTTTATTTCCTGGATACCACCTACCACTTCCCCGAAACATTACAGTATAAAGATACGTTGACCAGGCAGTTGCAACTAAATGTAGTAACCTTAAAAGGGGATGAATGGAGAAACAAATTCACTCGGGAAGACAAGACGTGGGAAAAAGATCCGGATCTCTGCTGCTCCATTAATAAAGTAGAGCCTTTAAATGCGATTAAACCTCAGTTTGATATCTGGATCAGCGGGCTGATGAAATCACAGAATGAACACCGGAGTTCTTTAAACTTTTTCGAAAAAAAGAATGGTATCATCAAATTCTATCCCCTGATAGATATCACCGAAAAACAAGCCTTTCAGTACCTGACTGTAAACGGGATACCGGAACATCCCCTGAAGATAAAAGGGTATAATTCCGTTGGCTGCCTGCATTGTACTTCTCCGGGAAAATCAAGAGAAGGAAGGTGGATTGATAAAAGTAAAACAGAATGCGGATTGCATGAATAGATTAGTAGTAGTAGTAGAAAAATAAATATGGGTAAAGAGAAAATTTCAATTGGGTTGTTTGGATTCGGATGCGTAGGCCAGGGGCTCTACGATGTGCTGAACCATTCACAGGGGCTGAAAGCCACTATCGACAAAATTTGCGTGAAAAATCCTGAAAAGAAACGGAGGGTTGACATGTCGTATATCACCTACCGTCATGAAGATATTCTTGAAAAGGGTGGATTCGATGTGATCGTTGAGCTGATTGATAAATCGGATGAAGCATTCCGGATTGTAAAAGAAGCAATGGAACGAGGAGTGAACGTGGTAACTGCAAATAAAAAAATGCTGGCGGAGAACTTTGAAGAACTCTATAAGCTTCAGGAAAAGCACAAGGTGGCACTTATTTATGAAGGCAGCGCAGGCGGATCTATTCCCATTATCCGTAATCTGGAGGAATATTACGACAATGAGCTGCTCACCAGCGTGAGCGGGATACTCAACGGCACCTGTAATTATATTCTTTCGCGAATGGAGCTGGAAAATAAAGATTACGCCGAGATTCTCAAGGACGCGCAGGATAATGGTTTTGCAGAGAGCGATCCCTGGCTGGATGTGGCCGGATTCGATACGAAGTTCAAGCTCGTATTGCTCACCGTTCACGCTTTCGGGTTGGTATTAAAGCCGGATCAGGTGCTGAACCTGGGTATAGAAAATGTCTCATCCGATGACATTGTGTATGCACGCGAGAAGGGAAAACGAATCAAGTTGATTGCGCGGGCAGAAAAAATTGGCGATAAATTCAGGGTGTACGCACTCCCCCACTTCATCGGGAAAGACAGTGAACTGTTCAATGTTCTGTATGAATACAACGGCGTGGAGGTGGAAGGAGCCTTCTCCTGTAAGCAAACGTTCGTTGGCAAAGGAGCCGGTTCTCATCCCACAGGTTCCGCGGTACTTTCTGACATTTCTGCTCTAACCTACGATTATAAGTACGCCTATAAAAAACTGAAAAACATCCGCACACGTCTGAACGGGTCCTATGACGCCGAAAATCTGCTCGACACAGACTTTTCGCTAAAGGTCTATCTGCGTTTTCAGGACCGTAAGCAACTGAACGGACTCGAAATTAATTCGGTTGAGGAGGAGTACAAATCAGCAAACACAAACTACATCGTTGCGAATGTCAATTTCCGCTCCTTATTCAAACTGTACAACCGGATCGACAATAAGGTTTTTGTATGTGTGGTGTGATCAGATCCTGATTCCGATAACGCAGATATCATCCACTTGTTCAAGTTCTCCGCGCCAATCTTCAAAATTGCGTTCCAGCAGCTGTTTTTGCTCGGGCATGGTGCGGCTTTGAATGTCGGTAATCAGGTTTTTAAACTGGTTAAACTTAAATTTCTTTCCGTTCGGACCCCCGAACTGATCTGTATAGCCGTCTGTGAAAAGATACACGCTGTCTCCCTTTTCCAGGGTAAACATCTGCGATCCGTATTTCCGGTCCGGCTCAAGGTCATAGCCTCCAATGGAAATCTTGTCGGCCTGCAGTTCATGCAGGTTCCCGTTGCGAACGATGTAAACAGGATTATATGCGCCGGAATACATCAGCTCCTTTCTGGAAAAATTAATATTGATGAGGGAAATGTCCATTCCGTCGCGTAGATCATCGTCCACTGAGGTAAGTTTCATGGTTTCACTTAAACCCTTGTTCAGGCGGTTCAGGATTTCTGCGGTGTCTATGCCCGGCATATTCTCCACCGCTTGATTAAGAAGGTTATTCCCAACAATACTCATGAATGCTCCCGGAACGCCATGTCCTGTACAGTCCACCGCGGCAATCAGAACATTATTACCCTGCTGGTGCATCCAGTAAAAATCACCACTGACAATATCCTTTGGTTTGAACAGAATAAAATAATCAGCAATAAATTTCCGGATGGTTTTCTCCGTCGGAAGAATGTTATCCTGGATGCGTTTTGCATATTTGATGGAATCCGTAATGTCTCTGTTCTTCTCCGCCAATTCTTCATTTTTGTAAGCCAGTTCCAGGGTACGGCTTTCCACCATTTTCTCCAGCCTGGATTTATCCGTCCTGAGTTTACTCACCCGCAGGCGGTCTGTAACAAGGATGAGGAGCAGGCCAACCACAATACACAGGAAATAGAACCACTTTGTTTTCCAGAACGGAGGTGTTATCGTAAATTTATATTCCGAAGGTTCAGCGTTCAGAAGCCCATCTGAATTCATTGCCTTTACCTGAAACGTATACTCACCGTGCGGGAGGCTGGCGTAGGTAACCTCATTTTTACTGAGCAGCGGCGACCATTCTTCCTCGAAACCATGCAACCGGAATAGGTAACGAACCTTTCCGGGATTAGTAAGACTCACCCCCGCAAAGCGAAAGGTGAGATGATTCTGGTCGTAAGCAAAAATATTGTCTATCGGGAATACCGTGTCTCTCAGAAACATCTGAAGTCCGGTGATGCGCGTAATAGGTTCTGTCCGGTTCATCTGATCCTCTTCCGGATCAAATTTCACAGCTCCCACAATGGTCCCGAACCAGATCCGCTTGTCCAGGTCCATACACACCGCGTTGGGATTGGTTTCCACTCCGAAGAAACCCTCATCCTTTCCGTAATGACGAAAAGTGAATTTCACTGCATCAAAGCGGTCGATACCGTTCGTAGTACCGATCCATATGCGGTTTCCCTTATCGGCAACAATGGCGTAAGGCGAGGGCGAACTCAATCCGTGCTCCACATTATAGTTGATAAACTGCTGTCCGTTGTACTTGTATAATCCTCCGCCATAAGCTCCGAACCACACATTCCCATTCTGATCTTCGGTAATGGAAAGTATGAACCGGTGTCTCATTCCCTCTTCCTCATTGTACTTCCGGAAGCTGGATCCATCATACGACGTGAGGTTTCCGCCCAGCGCACCGAACCAGAGGTTTCCGCGGCTGTCGTTAAAAATCCGGTATATGGTATTACCGCCCAGTCCGTCATCCACGGTATATCTTCGGAAAGATCCGTCCGCCCGGTCATATCTCCAGGCCCCCGATTTAGTACCGATCCAGATATTCCTGAATTTATCTTCAGAGATGGTATAAACCGTTTGTCCGCTCAACCCATTTTCCGCTGTATTCATGGAACGGATTCGCTGCGTTTGCTTCTCCATCCGGCAAATGCCTCCGAAACCACACGCAAACCAGATATCGCCGTCGCTGTCCTGAAAAATACTCAGAACAGCATTCCCCGTAAGTCCGTCTGCCATAGTAAAGTTGGTTACTTTATAATCTGTAACACCCTTTGCATTACGGCTAATCTGCATTTTAGAAACGCCGCGATTCGTTCCCAGCCATATATTACCTTCCGAATCGCAGAAATTTGCCCACACAAGGTTATTATTCATTCCGTCGGCTTCGTCAAAAAGCTGGAAGCGTTCTCCCCGGTACTGATTAAGTCCCACATCCGTTCCGATCCAGAGATTTCCCTCCCGGTCTTCCAGAATAGCATTGACATTATAGAAATTAAGTCCCTGGCGCGTGCTGTAATTCTTTACCACGGGATCTGCCCATCCTCCATCCTTTCCCGGTCGCAGGCGGGCCACTCCTCCGCCCTGTGTTCCCACCCATACGTTTCCTGCACGGTCTGCGTAGATCGTTTTGATATTATTGGATCCCAGCCCTTCTGTTTCGCTTATCCGGAATATATTTTCACTTTGATTTTGTACAGACTTTGCAGTGAAGGGGCCTTTGATCTTCAGGACATAAACTCCCGCGTCTTTGGTACCTATCCACACCTCATCTTCAGTAAGAAAAAGGCAGGTTACCTGATCACTGCCGATCGCACCATTTTCAGTGCTCAGGTATCCGTAGGAAGAGGGAGATGTAATATCGTCATCCGAATCATACACGCAGACGCCCCGGTCTGTACCGATCCAGATGTTTCCCTTATCATCGGATCTCAGCGCGGTGACATTATCTCCGCTGATCCCCTCCTTGGTAGTAATGGAAATCATTTTATTAACTACCGGATTAAATTTATAGATCCCTGCTCCTTCGGTTCCCAGCCAGATGCTACCCGCCGCATCCTCCATAATAGTATTCACGGATTTAAAACGGGTGTACATTTCTACATTCAGATTAATAAATTTCTTCAGTTCCGGGTTGAAAACCGTAACGCCTCCGCCCCAGTGTCCGAACCAGAGGTTGCCGAGTTTATCCGTATAAGAGGACGTAACCCAATCCTCTGCCATGCTGTCTTTACGGGTGAAGTTTTTAAAACCAAGTCCATTGTAGCGCGAGATTCCTCCCAATGTGCCTATCCAGAGTTCACCGTTTTCGTCCTGGAGCAGTGTCTGTATCTGCGACTGTATAAGCCCGTTTTCCACACCGTACTGAATAAAACTGGTGGTTTGCCCCAAACCCGTCAAGGGAGAGGCGAACAACAGTATCCAGAATAATTGTTTGCACAGATAACGTAACATCGCGTTCATCTTATATTCTTGAATTTGAGAATTTCTGCAATAAATTCGACCGACCGGATTTCCTCTCCGTTTCTGTAAAAATATTCTGTTCCCCATATAAAAACTTCTCTTGTAAGGACTGTCTTTTGCTTGTTATAGGTGATCGTAACGGTAGTGATCCATGAAAACATGGATTCCGACTTTTCTACCACGAATACAGGCGGAGGAGGGAAAGAATAGTCCTTTACGTTACCCGCTCCCTTGGCGTTTTGTTCCTTAATAATTTTCTCCACCTGCGCGGCCGTTTTAATAATTCCGCTTTCTGCGAGAATTTTTTCCTTCTTCGCGTCCTCCTTTTTCTTTTTCAGGATCTGGATTTCCTTATCCAGCTCATCCAGCTGTGCCTTCAGTTCAGATTCCTTGCGCAATTTCTCTGTGATGGCATTCGCATCTGTTTCCGCCTTCTTCTTCATCATTTGCGATTGCTTCATTTTCTTTTCGTTTTCCGCCACCATTACGAGCAAATCGTTCTGATACTGTGCGGAGATCGCCTGATTTTTCTTTTTAATCTTTTCCTTCAGGTCCTTCTCCTGCTTCAGTTTCACATCCTCACCCACCGTCTCATCCTCCTTTGCCTTGACCAGCTGCTTCTCGAGCAGTTTCTGCTCCTCCTCCAGCTTTTTCTGTTTTACCAGTTTATCCTGCTGTTCCTTCTCCAGGCGTTCCCGCTCCTCTTTCTCTTTTAATAATTGCAGTTTAAGTGCCAGCTCTTTTTCCTTCAGTTCCTTTTCCTTCAGTTCTTTTTCTGCACGTTCTTTCTCTTCCTTTTCCTTTTTTTGCTTTTCCTTCAGAGCTATTTCCTCGAGTTCTTTCTTCCGGATCTCTGCCATCTCATCGAGGTCGTCCATTTTGCGGCGAAAAATATCAAAGTAGGAAAGATCCTCCCCGAAGGATTTCTGTTCCCACCGGATCTTAGCGAAAGGAAGATCCCGGTACGCGTAAATATTCACATCCTTTGTGTTGCTCGGCCACATAGGCAGATCCGGGAACTGATGCCCTTTCTCTATCGTGGTATATTTTGCCGGTACAGAGGAATTTACCACACAGAACATTCCTACGTGCAGCGGATAAGAAAACCGGATTTGGTATTCGCCGGTATTGGGGGTTATGAAAATGGCAAATCGCCCCTTCCGGTCTGTTTTCACCTCATCTACTTTGAAATTTCCTTTGTACAAAGCAACTACCACACCTTCCAGGCTTTTTTTCAAAGGCATTCCCACCACATTCCCGAATATCTCGATGGGTTGTATCTCGCCGCTCAGGGCAAATCCCCTTCCGCTGCCGACGAGTACGCAGAAACAGATGATAAAGGATACGAATGAACGCCGGTATAGCATCTGCGCCAAATACTAAAGATACGAATTTCCCTGCCTGTATTTTTTTACCTAATTTTAACCTATGTATCGGGTGCTCCCCTTATTGTTATTGGCCGGAATGCGGCTGTACTCCCAGACTTTTATGGCCGGCGGCGGGCAGATCCTGGATCTTCAGACCGTTGATTTCCCTCTGTCGGTATCCGGACTAACGCCGGCGAATATAGATAGCCTGAACTTCGGGCTGGAAACGGTTTGCATTAATCTTACACATACATGGGATGCCGATCTGGAAATAGAACTCGTTTCACCCGACGGAACATCTTTTTCGCTGAGTGCCGGGAACGGTGGAAGCGGCGATAACTATACCAATACCTGTTTCAATCATTTTGCGGGCACACCCATTTCCATGGGTTCGCCTCCCTTTACAGGAACTTTTAAACCCGATGGTGCCATGGGAATGGTCAACAACGGACAGATCGGCAACGGCATCTGGAAACTTCGGATTACGGACACGTACGCAGGCGATGAAGGCACATTACTCGGATGGGGTATTACCTTCGGGAACAACCCCGCCACCTATACGCCTCCCATTGTTTCCTCCAATCTTCCCATTATTGTGATTAACACCAATAACCAGGTTATTCCCGATGAACCAAAGATTATAGCTGACATGGGGGTAATTTTTAATGGTGTCGGGAACAGGAATTACCTGACCGATCCGTTTAACCATTATAACGGTAAGATCGCCATTGAAGTCAGAGGAAGTTCCTCACAGATGTTCCCAAAAAAATCTTACGGATTCGAAACGGTAAACGTATCCGGAATTGAAATTGATACCGGTTTCTTTGGTTTTCCCAAGGAAAGCGATTGGATTCTCAGTGCAAATTATTCTGATAAATCTCTTCTCAACAACACCCTCGCTTATGCCCTTCACGAAAGCATGAGCGGGCAATGGGCGCCGAGGACACAACATGTAGAACTTATCATCAATGGAGATTACAAAGGTGTTTATGTCTTTATGGAAAAGATTAAGAGGGACAACAAGCGGGTAGATATTGCGAAACTCAACAGCTGGGAAAATGCGGGTGACAGTCTCACCGGCGGGTACATTATCAAGATTGACAAGTTCACCGGTAATCAGACACAAAACTGGACCTCGCCCTACCCTCCGGCCCAGAGTTCCAACGGCCAGGTGATCCGGTTTTTATACGAATACCCCTCCGGCGATACAATCACGCCGCAGCAGATGACGTATATTCAGCAGTATGTAGACAGTTTCGAGGATGCCCTTGCCGGTCCGCAATTCGCTAATTCACTAACCGGATACAAACGGTATGCGGATATGTATTCCTTTGTAAATTATTTTCTGGTGAATGAAGTAAGCAAGAATGTAGACGGCTACCGGATCAGCACCTATTTTTACAAGGATAAATTCTCCAAAGGTGGTAAGATCACTATGGGACCCGTTTGGGATTATGATATTGCGTGGGGAAATGCCAATTACTGCGGAGGCAACGGAACCACCGGCTGGGCCTATCAGTTCGGGAATGTTTGTCCGGGTGACGGCTGGCAGATTCCCAGATGGTGGCAACGCATGTTACAGGATACCGTTTATGCCAATGCGGTTCAATGCCAGTGGAGCTACTGGAGAACCCGCATGCTGGATTCAGTGAAACTTATGACATACATTGATTCTATGGCACTTTATCTTGATGAATCGCAGCAACGCAATTTTGCCCGCTGGCCAATCCTGGGCAATTATGTATGGCCGAATCCTTCCCCTATTCCCGCCACCTATCAGGGAGAAATAGATGAACTAAAAAACTGGTTGTGGAACCGGATAGTATGGCTGGATGCCAATATGCCGGGGACTTGCTATTCATTGGGAGAATTTGAACAAGAGCTGGCAGATTCTCATTTTACACTTTATCCCAACCCGGCATCCGGCTCTATCTTCCTGCGTTTCCTTAACCTCGGAAATTCTTCTGTAACTATTGAACTTCTGGACATCTCCGGAAAAAGGATTTCCGGATTTAAGTACTCCGGCAGCGATCCTGAACCCCTCCTGGAATGGGGGCTACCGGAGGAAATTTCTGCCGGGATCTATCTGGTAAAAGTCAGCGGAGACAGCTTCTCGCTTACAAAGAAGCTTGTTATACGCTAAAAACCTGTTTTTAATCAGGTTCGGTTGACAGTTCCATGACAATTAAACAGGTGGGATTCAGCACTTTTGGGGGAGATTTACAGGTCGTTGGAACAGTTCAGAATCATATCCTTATCTCACAAGAATCTCCCGGTTGAAGACCTCGGTGCTTTTCACATTTCTGATGAGCACCTTGCAACACGGCTTTCCGCGCTGATTCATTTACCCGGTGTGGAGGAAGCCATGTTACTTTCTACGTGTAACCGTGTGGAATTTCTGCTCTCCTCACAGGTACTCATCGACCGGCCGTTTTTAGAACGTTTTTTTCAGGCTGTTTACCCTGACATGGCATTGTCCGGACTTCAACTGGCAGTTGACCGTGCCCTGATTTACTCCGGTGAAGACGCGGTGCTTCACTTATTCAGAGTAGCCTCGTCGCTGGATTCACTCATTGTTGGAGAAAGGGAGATCATTACCCAGGTACGCAATGCATATGAGCGTTGCCATGAATGTGGGGTGACGGGAGATCTGCTGCGACTTGTTATTAAGAAAACCATAGAAACTGGGAAGGAAGTTTATTCTTCCACAAATATTTCACGGCATCCTGTTTCTGTTGTTTCTCTGGCTTACCGGAAACTCCGTGATCTGAATGTAAAGCTCAACGCCCGTTTCATTCTTATAGGAGCCGGGGTAACGATCACCACGTTCGCAAAGTTTCTGCGTAAACACGGTTACACAAATTTTGTGGTTTTCAACCGTTCGCTGGATCGTGCCGTGACGCTGGCCGCTGAACTCAATGCGGTATGCCACCCGTTGACAGAGCTTCCGGAATACACCGATGGTTTTGATGTGATTGTTACCTGCACCGGTTCCTCCGAACCTCTGATTACACCGGAAGTGTACGGAAATTTGCTTGCCGGAGATACGAAACGAAAAATAGTAGTAGACCTTGCCGTACCCGGCGATCTTCATAAGGAAATTCACGCGCTCTACGATGTTCACGTAATATCGGTAAGTTCATTGCGCGATGTGGCCGAAAAGAATCTGCGAGAACGGGAAAAGGAAATGGGAAGCTGTGAGGTCATACTCGAAGAAAATCTGCAGGAATTCCGTATTGGCTTCCGGGCAAGACAGGTGGAGCTCGCTATGCAGGAAGTTCCAAGAAAGGTGAGGGAGATACGTGAAGTAGCACTCAATGAAGTTTTTGCCCGTGATCTTTCTGCCATGGATGATGCATCCAAAAAGGTTCTCTCTAAAGTCATTGATTACCTCGAGAAAAAGTACATCAGTGTTCCCATGAAGATGGCAAAGGAGATCCTCCTTGAAGAATCTTCCCAAAAATAATTCATGCCTGCTCCGCTGATCATCGGTTCCAGGGGTTCCGACCTCGCCCTGTGGCAAGCGAATCACGTTCGTGAACAGCTCGCAGCATTAGGTGTGAACGCAGAAGTACAAGTGATAAAAACCCGTGGAGATAACATTCAGGACATCGGCTTTGATAAGATGGAAGGAAAAGGGTTTTTCACAAAAGAGCTGGAAGATGCGCTTCTGAAGAAAGAAATTGATCTGGCAGTTCACTCCCATAAAGATCTTCCCACGGTTTCTCCGGCCGGCTTGGTCACTGCTGCGGTTTCCGGGAGGGAAGATCCATCCGAACTGCTTCTGATCCATCCGGGAGCGGTAGACGGGAGCATGCCCTTCTCGCTTAAAAAGGGTGCGAAGGTAGGCACGAGTTCTGCACGCAGGAAGTCGCAATGGCTCGCACTCCGGCCCGATTGTTCCGTGGAAGATCTGAGAGGAAATGTTCCCACCCGGATCCGGAAAGTATCGGAAGGAATGTACGATGCTATTCTTATAGCTGCGGCCGGAATCAACCGGCTTGAATCCGACACCGGCGATTTACATATTATTAAGCTCGCTCCCAAAGAATTTGTTCCTGCCCCCTCTCAGGGTGTGCTGGCGCTGCAGTGCAGGGAAGCGGATGAGGGCACAAGGGCCATCCTGGCCAGGCTGAATCACCCCGAAACAGAACGATGCATATCTGTTGAAAGAAAGCTGCTGAACCTGTTTGATGGAGGCTGCCACTTACCGCTGGGAGTTTTTTGCGAAAAAGAAGAGGATGATGATGGTAAAGATGTCTTCAGCGTTTGGGCTGCGCATGCCCAGGCCTGGGATAAAAAACCAGCTTATCTTTATTACAGAAGCAATACCCCGTCCGGACTGGCGGAGCGTATGCTGGATAATTTCCGCAATCTGAAACCCGCTTCAGTATTTATCAGCCGTAATCGCAAAAAGCAGGATCTGTTCTGTGAGGTACTTGAAGGGCACGGCTACCGGGTTACGGCTCAGCCGCTGATTGAATTTCGATCGCTTCCATTCTTCGCCCTTCCGGATGTAGACTGGATCTTTTTTTCCAGCAAACATGCTGTTAAATTCTTTTTTACACGAAAACCAGAACTTCCCGCCGCTGTTAAATTCGGTGTGATTGGGAAAAGTACAGCCGATGAAGTAAGGCGCTATGGTTATTCCGCAAACTTCATAGGGCAGGGGACCGATACCCGGCTGATCGGAAAACAATTTGCCGCTCTGGCCGGTAACCGCCGGGTGTTGTTTCCCCAGGCTAAAGGCAGCATGCGTACCGTGCAGCTTCAGCTCACCCGGAAAGAAAATGCCGTAGATGTAATCGTTTATGAAACAGTGGCCATGGACAAGGGAATGAACCCGGAAGCGGAAGTGATGGTATTTACCAGTCCCAGCAATGTGGAATCATTTCTCAGCAGCCGGCACTTTCCTTCGGAATCAAAGATCATCGCCATGGGCGACGCCACCGCACACGCAATAAAGAAATCCGGAGGCCGCGTACACGGTACACCTGCGGTTTTTACCGATCTTGGCTTGCTACAAGCTGTATTTAAAATTTCATAACATGATCCGACCCCGCCGACTCAGAAAAACGAACGTGCTCCGCGAAATGGTGGCCGAAACACGTCTCTCGAAAGATCAGTTTATCTATCCCTGCTTTGTAGTAACAGGAAAAGGAAAAAAAGATCCCATTGCATCAATGCCCGGGATCCATCACTTCTCCGTAGATACGTTACTCAGAGACACAGAAAAAGGATTAAAATATGGTGTAAATAAGTTGTTGCTTTTCGGGGTGGGAGAAAAAAAGAGCAAGGACGGATCTTCTGCTGCGGATAAAAATACCCTTGTGGTACAAGCCGTTAAAGCGCTGAAAAAAGAATTTGGTAATGCGCTCTTTGTGATCACGGATGTATGCGTTTGCGCGTATACCACCCATGGACATTGCGGAGTGCTGGAACATGGTCACGTTCAAAATGATAAAAGTGTGAAAATACTTACACGCATGGCGCTGGCACACGCTGAAGCGGGAGCTGACATGGTAGCGCCGTCCGATATGATGGATGGCCGCATCGGTGCGATCCGGACCATGCTGGATGAAAAAGGATTTGAGAATACAGGAATCATGAGTTATGCGGTAAAATTCGCTTCGTCGTATTACGGACCGTTCCGCGACGCAGCGGATTCGGCTCCGCAGGAGGGTGACCGCAAATCGTACCAGATGGATTCCCGCAACGTAAAGGAAGCAATCAAAGAAGCCTTGCTGGACGAAAACGAGGGTGCCGACATCCTGATGGTGAAACCGGCACTGGCGTACCTGGATGTGATCCGCTCTGTGAAAGAACAGACATTGCTTCCGCTGGCCTGCTATAACGTTTCAGGAGAGTATTCCATGGTGAAGCTGGCGGCAAAGAAAATGCTGATTGATGAAAAACCATTGGTGATGGAGAATATGCACGCGTTTGCACGCGCCGGGGCAGATATTATTATCAGTTATCATACGCGGGAAATGTTTGAGAGGGATTGGATTTGACACAGAAATTCACTTCTGCGCTTCCGTTCTGTTGTTCTATTGTTCTGTTATTGTCACTTCATTTCCGGTGAAAAAGAAAGTGGAAACAGGGCAACAACAAACCAACAGAAGTAAAGAAGTGCAGAAGTCTTTTGCTCTGCTCACAGAAACAAGAAGACCACCTGCGGAGCCCATCCCAGCAGATATCCTGTCCATATCTCGAACGGGCTATGCGCTTCCTGGTGCAGTCGGGCACCGGCCAATACTCCGGCCGCAATGAACAGTCCGGCCATTTCCGGAATGGTGGCATATCCCTGAGAAATGGAAAGAAAAAAGATTGCTCCGGTAAGCCCTCCGATTCCCACCATGTGAGCACTGACCTTGTAAAAGAAATTAGCCATAAGCGTAACGGCCACTGCCATGCTTGCCCCGAGCATCGCCGCGCTCAGGCTGGGTGCAGGAAGCTGAGCACGGATCATATACCATGAAACCAAGTAGACCACGAGCGTTGCCACATAGGGAAGCACACGTTCCTTCCGGTCATGTAAATAAAGAGAAGAAATAGCCTTCCGATACCAGAGAAAAAGGATGTTCAGAACCGGCAGGAGAAACGAAAAAAAGAAAACATAAAACAAGATCATACCCCGCAATTCTTCGGAGATAAACAGATCGTGACGGAGCAGAAAGAAAGCCCCATACGTTGGCATGAGCAGCGGATGAAGAATAAAAGAGATTGCCCGGGAGATCCAATTCGCCACTTTGCTCAGATCTGTTTGCGCAGCCGGGCCACGGGAATACCCAATTGCTCTCTGTATTTCGCCACGGTCCGGCGTGCAATATTATAGCCTTTGTCTTTCAGGATTTTTGCCAGCGCATCATCCGTGATGGGTTTCTTTTTGTTTTCAGCATTGATACTATCCTGAAGAATCTTTTTGACCTCGCGTGATGAAACCTCCTCCCCGCTGTCGGTAGAAAGAGATTCCGAGAAAAAAGATTTAAGCAGAAAGGTTCCGAACTGCGTTTGCACATACTTGGAATTCGACACACGGGATACGGTAGAAATATCCAATCCCACTTTTTCCGAAATATCTTTCAGGATCATGGGTTTAAGCGTGGTTTCATCGCCGGTAAGGAAGTACTCTTTCTGATAATCCATGATGGCCTTCATGGTTACATACAGGGTGTTTTGTCTTTGATTAAGCGTATCGATGAAGGCGCGTGCAGATTCAATTTTCTGCTTTACGAATGCCGCCGCTTCTTTGCCCATTTTATCTTTTCGCTGAGAGTATTCTTCCAGCATCTGAGAATATACACGGGCTACCCGCAGGTCGGGCATATTGCGCGAATTCAGATTCAGTTCCAATTTCCCGTCCTGGTTCAGAATGGAAAAATCCGGCACTACTTCCTGCATGCTCTTGGAAGAATCAGCCATAGAGCCGCCGGGTTTGGGATTGAGTTTTAGAAGCTCCTGTATTGCTGGACGCAGGTGTTCATCTTCGATCTCAAAATGTTTCGCGATTTTTTCGTAATGTTTGCGGGAGAATTCCTCCATTTTCTCCTGCAGGATATGACGGGCTGTTTCGATTGCCACCGTTTTCGGTTTGCGCGCCAATTGCAGAAGCAGGCATTCCTGTAAGGAACGGGCGCCTACTCCGGGGGGATCAAATTCCTGGATCACCAGCAACAATTCCTCCAGTTCCTCCCGGGTTGTCTGAATATTTTGTGTGAAGGCGATATCATCTACCACCGAGCCGAGGTCGCGGCGCATATACCCGTCTTCATCAATGTTTCCGATCAGGTATTTCGCCACCTGGTACTGGTGATCGGAAAGCACGCGTAGTCCGAGTTGACTTTCCAGCAGGTCATGAAAACTATAGGAAGAAGCGTAGGGAACCTCCCGGTGCTCATCATCCGGGGAAGTGTTATTGGCTTTCAGCTTATACTCTCCGCCTTCATCTTCGTCCATGTAATCAGAAAGTGTATAATCATCTGCCGGTTCGTCCTCGCTATTTTCTCCTTTTTCATCAAACTCCTCCTCGTCTTCCTTCTCCTCCTCCTCTCCTTCTACCGAATCTTCCAGAGCCGGATTGATCTCCATCTCTTCCTTAATACGCTGTTCAAGTGCGATGGTAGGAAGCTGCAACAGTTTCATGAGCTGAATCTGTTGTGGACTCAGCTTCTGTAGGAGTTTTTGCTGTAAAGTCTGGCGTAACATGCCGTAAATTTCTTCTTATACGAAGATACGGCGATTTTTGGTTCGATTTTTGATGTAGAGTAGGTATAGTTCTCTGATTGTCAGAATATTAAGACTACTCTGCACTGCTCGTCGCTCAGGATGACAGTTAAAACTCAGCGTTTCCCGGAGTTCTTGGGAAGGGGATAATATCGCGCACGTTTTGGAGGCCGGTGACAAATAAAACGAGGCGTTCGAAGCCCAAACCGAATCCGCTGTGTACACACGTACCGAATTTCCGGGTTTCGAGGTACCACCAGAGACTTTCCTCGTGAATTTTCATTTCCGTAATGCGCGTCTTGAGCTTTTCATAATTCTCTTCGCGCTGCGAGCCGCCCACCATCTCTCCCACAAAAGGGAAAAGGATGTCCATTGCCCGTACGGTTTTCCCGTCTTCATTCTGTTTCATGTAGAATGCCTTGATCGTTTTGGGATAATCAGTAATGATCACCGGTTTCCCAAAGTGTTCCACAAGATATGTTTCATGTTCCTTCTGCAAATCGGCGCCCCATTCGGGTTTGTACTCAAAACT
This sequence comes from Bacteroidia bacterium, assembly GCA_020852255.1. Lineage (NCBI taxonomy): Bacteria > Pseudomonadati > Bacteroidota > Bacteroidia > Bacteroidia bacterium. The sequence goes on from JADZBD010000004.1 coordinate 135,787, forward strand.
CTTACCGCAGGATTTCAGCACCTCAATACCTTCAGTATAGGATAGACGCTGAAAATCGCTCTTTGCCACATGCATCAGCCGAGCCAGCAACTCCTTATCATACATTTTATTGAGAAACTCCAGATCCTCTTTACATTTCTCCAGCGCATAACGGATCACATACTTCAGCAGATCCTCCGCAAGATTCATGTTGTCTGTAATATCATAAAACGCCATCTCGGGTTCTATCATCCAGAATTCAGCGAGATGCCGCGGTGTATTTGAATTTTCCGCTCGGAAAGTGGGTCCAAAAGTATAAACCAATCCGAGTGCCAGTGCCGCCAATTCCCCTTCGAGTTGTCCGGACACCGTGAGGTTGGTGCTTTTACCAAAAAAATCCTTAGAGTAGTCAGTGCTTCCGTCTTTATTCTTCGGAAGCTTCTCCATGTCAAGCGTGGTAACCCGGAACATCTCCCCCGCCCCTTCGGCATCGGAACCGGTGATAATGGGTGCGTGGAGATAGAAAAATCCGCGTTCATCAAAGAACTTATGAATTGCAAACGCCAGGTGGTGCCGGATGCGAAGCACTGCGCCAAAAGTATTCGTACGTGGTCGCAGGTGCGCGATCTCGCGAAGAAATTCCAGGGTATGTCCCTTCTTCTGTAAAGGAAAATTCTCCGGAACGGTTCCCAGCACCTCTATTTTTTCGGTCTGAATTTCAAGGGTCTGTCCCGAACCCTGTGAACGGGTTAGCTTTCCGGTAACGGTTACACAGGCACCTGTGAGCACTTCTGAAAGGCTTTCCTTTGGAATGCGGTTGTAGTCTACCACGGCCTGAACGGAGGACTGGCAGGAACCATCGTTGATATGAACGAATGCAACATTCTTACTATCACGTGCGGTTCGGACCCACCCGCTCACCATCACCGTCTGGTCCACTTCACCGGAACGTAACAATTCTGCAATTCTCAGTTGTTTCATAGCATACCCCCCTCTGAAAGGAAGCACAAAAAAACGAAATAAATCGGGAACAGGGAAGGAATCAGGCTGCTTTAGGCGGACTTAGCCGTTTTACCAGCATCCGCTTCGCCACCGGCAGAAAAGTTTCCTGAACCGGAATCGGGATGTCGGACTCCAGGGCATAGGTTGCCGGGTTTGGCAATACGGGATGCTCGCGTAAAAGATCCGATTTTATATTCTGAAACGTGCAGGTAAAGCCGGAGGGGTAGGTGCGCAGGTACCGTGTGCGGATAGCCCTGAAGCGGTCTTCGGAATTCTCATAGAAAGTAAGCATGTATTCGAACACGTTGGTTTCGGTTCCGTCTCCGCCCTTGAGGAAAAAATATCCCTGCTCGGTCTGCAACGGAAGCAATCCCACTTCCGAAAATTGAATATGTCCCTCAATGAAATCATAAATCTTCTTCCCTTCTCTGAGATAGTCCTTGAATTTAGGAAGGGAAAACTCAACGATAGCGGTAATTTCCTGCATCAGGGCATCATCGTTAATCACCTGCCGGTACTTCAACTGCATTGTTTCGGCATCAATACCTGAGGCTTCTTTCGGAAACTGGCGGAAGATCTGCTCCCTGCCTTCTGCCAGCGCCTTGGTATGCAGGTAGTGATCCACCAGTTCCGACAGGGAAGGATACAGCTGGGTCATTTCAAAGTGCTTCTCCACTTCCTGCAAATAGGCAAGCAGCACATATTTTTTATACTCGAAGTCAATGCACTTCTCCGTAATCCAGTCTTTGCTGAGTTTAGGCATAACCTTTGTTTGCTCTAATTTCTCTTCTATAAACGTATATCCGTTGATAATGTTGCAGTTTTTATTGACATCTCACTGGGGAAAAAGTATAAGTTTGTACAGGATAAATCCATCTTCATGAAAAAACTTTCGCTCCCGGTCCTTGCCCTTGTTCTTTCTGCATTTGTAGTGCTTTTCTCCTGCGTTCCTGCCCGCAAATACGAGGAGCTGGACGCGAAGTACAAGGCATCCCGCGATTCCCTGACCAACTGCAAAGATTTTACCAAAACAGCTCAAACCACCATTAATGAGCTAAAGGCCAAGCAATTAGAGCTGGAAAAGCAGAAGTACGGCCTGGAAAAGGACACCTCTATCATCGGTACCAATTACCGTAACCTCACGAACAAGTATGATAAGCTCAACCAGGTAAATGAGCAATTGCTGGCACAGCTGGCAAAACTCACGGCCAATGCTTCCAATGAGAATAAAAACCTGGTGGGACAATTGCAGATGACACAGGAAGAATTGCTGAAAAAGGAAGATGAACTGAAGAAACTCCAGATGGAACTGGAAATCAAAAAGAAAAATCTGGATGACCTTTCCAAGCAGCTCGCAGACCGTGAACAGCGTATCAAAGAACTGGAAGATCTGCTGAAAAAGAAAGATGATGCTATCAAGGATCTTAAGAAAAAGGTTTCAGATGCTTTGGTAGGATTTGAAGGAAACGGGCTAACGGTGACCCAGAAGAACGGAAAGATTTATGTTTCCATGGATGAAACGCTTCTCTTTGCCACCGGTTCCACCACTGTACAACCAAAGGGTGTGGATGCCCTGAAGAAGCTTGCCAAGGTACTGGATCAGAACTCAGATATCAATGTGATGGTGGAAGGCCATACGGATGACCAGCCGATGAAGGGAACCGGGGATATTAAGGACAACTGGGACCTGTCCGTAATGCGGGCAACTTCAGTAACCAAGATCCTGCTGAACAATTCCAATATGGATCCGAAACGGATTACAGCTGCCGGCCGGGGAGAACATTTCCCTGTGGATTCTTCCAAATCAGCGGACGCCCGGAAGAAAAACCGCCGCACGGAAATTATTCTCACCCCAAAGCTGGACGATCTTTTCAAGGTTCTCGAGAACAACTAATCATGCGTTATTTGTTTTTCTTTTTTTTATGCTCTGTCGGTTTACCGGCAGCGGTTGCTCAAGGAAAGAAAAAGGATCCTCCTCCGGTAAAATACTGGGAGGAGTTGCACGACACTTCCCGCGCTGCCCTGAAAAATTCACCCCGTGTGAATAAATTCGCTTTGCTTTATCTGGAAGGTAAATTTATACCTGCAAACGACAGTGTTACGCGGCGAATGCTGCTGGATATTACCATGCCTACGGAAGACGGACTGCCCCTGAATTTTATGGTCTTCAACACCATCGTGAAAAAGCAGGAAGATCAGCTGAATCCAATGATGGGAGAGTTCTGCCGCCGCATGATCCTCAGTCATCCTGATTATACCCTGCACTGGCTGTTCAACCAAATGCAAAAAAAGAACGATACCTGGAAGCTCTACGCTAAGTATATCGGGGAACAAAGCAGCCCGATCGAATACCAGAATTTTGTCAATTTCCTGACTTTCTACTATGGCTCCGGAGGGAAAGCGGCGGCAAAGCAGATGAATGATCTGATACTCAAGGAGTCAAAAAAACACCGAAAGTAAGGGTCGGCATATTATTTGATGTTTACCGTAATAAACCCGTACGCATGAAACATTTCTTTTCCCTCTGCTTTGTCAGTTTTTTATTTCTTTTTTCCTTTTCCCAGGACAAAATTGTTTTGCACAGCGGCGAAGTGCTTTACGGAAAAGTGGAAGAAGTAGGCATTTCAGAAGTAAAATACCGGAAACAGGATAACCTCACCGGACCCGTTTATGTGATCAGTAAAACGGATATACATGCTATTCACTATGAGAATGGTACAAAAGATGAGTTCGCCGGGAAGCAGGAAAAAAAAGATGATGATTATGTGAAGAAGAATGAAAATTCAAAAGGCGACGGGGATGATGTTTACTCCGACGGCAAGGGGAAAAAAACGAACCGGAGACGTCACCCGCATGACCATGTAGATGTGATCATACCGGTGTGGCATGCGGTGGGATGGCTTATCTTAGCGGATATCCTGTTTGGCTGTTTCTGATCTTGGACCACAGCAACCGAAGAGATTTTCTGAAAAAGGCCGGGATGCTCAGCGTGCTTCCGGCTCTTTCTTTTCCCTCTTTGGAGGAGAAGAAAAAAAATGTGTTTCCTGAATTAAAAACGGGTGATACCGTTGCCATAGTTTCTCCGGCAGGTGCTGTTTTTGATCCCGCAGCAGTGAGTGAATTCAAGGCCATTTTGGAAGGGCTTTCATTTCGTGTGGTTACAGGGAAAACTACCGCACTCCGTACCGGATATTTTGCCGGAAACGATGCAGAAAGGTCCAAAGATCTCATGGATGCTTTTGCCAACCCCGGCGTCCGTGGAATTTTCTGTGCCAAGGGAGGATGGGGGTCAGCCCGGCTGCTTCCTTTACTCGATCTGGAGGTGATACGGAAGAACCCAAAGGTGTTGATCGGGTTCAGTGATATCACATTTTTACTGAACGCAATTACGGAAAAATGCGGTATGGTCACCTTTCACGGACCGGTGGGAAACTCTGCCTGGAATACCTTTTCGGTTGCTTCATTTCGGCGCTGCGTGCTGGAAAGAAAAGAACAGATTGTCAGTTTTAACGGCGACACCCGTATCCTGAAAAATGGCACTGCAGAGGGCGTCCTGTGGGGAGGAAATCTGTCCGTTCTGTGCTCCATGCTGGGAACACCCTGGATGCCGGATCTTTCCGGAGCCATTCTTCTGCTGGAAGAAACCACCGAGGAGCCCTACCGGATTGATCGCATGCTAACACATCTCGACCAGGCCGGTATTTTCGCCAGGGTGAATGGAATTGTTTTTGGGAAGTGCACAAAATGCCTGGCAGAAGAACCGGATAAAGCCTATACAACAGAAGAAGTCTTTCAAATGCATTTTTCAGGCCTTAGCATTCCGGTGGTTTCCGGATTGCCCTTCGGGCATACTGTTGATAAACTAACCCTCCCTATCGGCTGTAAGGCATCTCTGAGTACCGAAACAGGAAATTTCCTGCTGAGCACCACACCCTTCTAACCCTCCGTTTTCCAGCTCAGATTGTCGGTTTACCAATCAAAATCATTCCGTTTTTTTCGTGGAATAAACAAAACTCATGACACACATTGGAAGAAAAATCCGCATCGTACGTCAGCTCAAGGGCTATTCCCAGGAATATATGGCCATGCGGCTTGGTGTTTCCCAAAATGCCTACAGCAAAATGGAACGGGGCCGCATTGGTTTGAAAAATGCCAGGGTGATCGCCATCTCCAATATTCTGGAGATTCCCACCTACAATCTTTTAAAAGTGAACGAATCCCGGTACATGGCCGCTGAAGAGGCTGCCGACTACAGATCGGAAAAATAAATCTCGTAACTTACTGTATTTCTGATACTTAAAATGCGTCCGCATTAGAATTACAATGCCACTTTTTATCGGTTTAGGTTGTCTTATCAACAGGTTGTCCACCGTTTGGAATCCGGGCAGCCGAAATAAAGTACCTAAGCCCCATGAAAAAGAATGTTCTTCTGCTTATTGCACTGGTTTTCATTTCCGGCCTGAGCTTTTCCCAGGGACAAGCCAGTTGGTGGTATTTTGGCGCCAATGCCGGTTTGAATTTTAACCCGAATCCCACGCCGGTTGCAGGCGGGCAGATCAATACCATTGAAGGTGTTGCCGCTATTTCCACACCGGGAGGTCAATTGCTTTTCTACACGGATGGTATGCGGGTCTGGAACCGTAATCACGCGGTTATGCCCAATGGGAATGGGCTGATGGGTAGTTCTTCCTCTTCCCAGTCGGGTGTAATTGTGCAGCGACCCGGATCCCCCAATCTTTATTTTGTTTTTACCGCCGACGCACAAGCCGGAGCAAACGGGCTTCGCTGGAGCGAAGTGGATATGAATCTTTCTGCAGGCTTTGGTGATGTAACTGCCAACAAAAACATTCTGCTTTATACCCCCACCACCGAACGTATTTGTGCTGTACGTCACTGCAACAATGTAGATGTGTGGGTTATTTCCCATCACTGGGGAACCAATGAATTCCGTGCTTACCTGGTTACTGCTGCCGGGGTTAACCCTGTTGCAGTTGTCAGTGCAATAGGACCGGTTCACTCCGGATCCAACACCTCCACTATTGGTTACCTGAAAGTGTCTCCAGACGGGTCCAAACTGGCCATGGCCATTCGTTATTCTTTTACCGGATCTCAGCCGGGATGGTGCGAATTATATGATTTCAACAACGCAACAGGTGCGATCTCCAATCTTGTAAATCTTGGAAACCACTCGTATGCTTATGGCTGCGAATTTTCCCCGGACAACCGCCTGCTTTACACCACTTCATCGCAGCCGGGAACCATTTATCAGTATAATCTCTGCGCCGGTTCTTCCGCTGCCATTGTTGCCAGCCGGCTAACCATAGGTAATTCCGCCTCAGGGTGGATAGGACCATTGCAGCTCGGACCGGACGGAAAAATATACAACGCGCGATATCAGGTACAACAATTAGGCGTGATACAGAATCCGAATACACTCGGGGTGGGCTGCGCCTACATTGACAATGGTCAGGCGCTTCTGAACATGTCCACACTCGGACTACCCAATTTTGTGGCAGATTATTTCCGCATTCCTCCGGTGATCTCCGCCACCATGAACTGTTTAACCGGAAACTTTTCCTATACCTACACTCAATCCGGATGCAATCCGCAGGTTCCAACACAATCATGGAATTTCGGCGATCCCGGCTCAGGTCCTAATAATACATCCACCTCCACCACTCCAACCCACGTATTCTCCGGCCCGGGGAATTATATTGTAACTCTGGTTACACAATACACCTGCTGGTCCGACACGGATACCATTGCTGTAACTGCCATTTCCTGCGGCCCAACCGTAACCGTACAGGGGGCTTCCATCTGTCAGAATTCCTGCACCACACTCACGGCGAACGCTTCGGGAGGCACTCCTCCTTATACGTACGCCTGGACACCGAACATTGGCGTTGGCCCGGGTCCGCATAACGTTTGTCCTGCCACCACCACCACCTACACAGTAATTGTAACCGATGGTACCGGTGCTACTATGAGTACTACGGCAACCATCACCGTTAATCCGGCACCTGCAGCAACGGCAACTTCCACAAATCCGCTGTGTAACGGCGGTACCGGTACTGCCACAGCATTGGCTGGTCCGTACACCTATTCCTGGAGTACAAATCCGGTGCAAACCACACAAACAGCAACAGGGCTCACGCCCGGAAATTATACAGTAACGGTAACCGATGCCAACGGATGTTCGGATACTGCTATCATCACCATTTCCCAGCCACCACTGCTCACCGCGCTTGCATCCAACACACCCGAAACCTGTGTGAATTCAGCCAACGGAACCGTAACGGCTGCGCCAAGCGGAGGAACAGGACCGTATACCTATTCCTGGAACACCAACCCGGTGCAGACCACCGCCACGGCTACCGGATTGTCTACAGGAACATATACTGTTACCATTACCGACGCAAACGGATGCAGCACCACTGCCGTAACTACATTGTCGGCACCTACGGGTCTACAACCTACTGTGGCCGCACCGCAAGCCATTTGTATTTCGCAGTGTGCCACACTTACTGCCAATATAACCACAGGAAATGCCCCTTATACGTATCTCTGGATGCCTGGAAACCAAACCGGTCAGAGCATTCAGGCTTGTCCTACCACTACCGGCGTTTATACCGTAACCGTAACGGATGCGAGCGGGTGTACAGGAACTACAACTGTTACAGTAAACGTTCGTCCGCCATTGAGTGTAAGCGCGAATCCGGCCGGACCTGTTTGTCCGGGTTCACCTGCTTCCCTTACAGCAAATGGTTCCGGTGGCGACGGGGGTCCTTATAATTTTAACTGGATGCCCGGAAACCTGAATGGTTCTCCGGTAACAGTAAACCCAACAACTACCACAACGTATACTGTTATTATCACTGATAATTGCGGAAGTCCTTCCGTTACCAGCACCGTTACCGTTAACGTATTTGCCTTACCGCAGGTTGCATTTGCAGGTGACACATTGCAGGGTTGCGCTCCGCTGTGCGTAAACTTCACTAATAACACTCCCAACGCAGCCACATGCAGCTGGATTTTTGGCAACAATATGGCTACATCCGCCAACTGCAGCGAACAATATTGTTTCAACGCAGCCGGAACCTACAACGTAACTCTGACAGTGACAGATGGCAATGGGTGCATCAACACTCAAACGCTCACTAATTACATCACCGTATTTCCGGTACCTTCGGCACAGTTCAGTATGAGTTCATCACAGGTGACCATGCTGGAGCCTAACTTCTGTTTTACCGACATGTCAACCGGCGCTACTTCCTGGCTTTGGAATTTCGGTGACGGAAACGACACCACTCAGCAGAATCCATGTCATGCTTATGCAGACACAGGAAGTTATTGCATTACACTGGAGGTAGAGAACAACGAAGGATGCCGCAGTCAGATCACGTATTGTGTGGAAGTGGATCCGGAGGTAGCCATTTACGTTCCGTCTGCATTCACGCCGAATGGCGATGCCAACAACGAACTTTTCCTTCCGGAAGGCATAGGAGTGGATTCGCGCGATTTCCATATGTGGATTTTCGACCGTTGGGGAAACCTCATATGGGAGACCAATCAGTGGGGCAAGGGTTGGGACGGCAAAGCGAACGGCGGCTCAAAAATTGCTCAGGAGGACGTATATGTCTGGAAGATAGAATGTGTTGATCAGAAGAATTACCGTCATCAGTTTGTTGGCCACGTTTCACTGATCCGTTAACAGAAATTCATCCTATGAAAAAAATTCTTTTCGCTACATTGGTTCTCCTCGCGCTGGTTGCGTTTACAGGGGCACAAAAACAGTTTGAAGGAATCATCACCTACAGTGTAAAAGTGGAATCGGTTGATCCGGTCATCCAGACTTCTGCTTTTGCCAAGCTTACCGGTACCGAGCTGAAGATCTATGTAAAGGGGGCGTCCATTCGTGCGGTTTGCAATGGCACTTCAGGGTCATCCGGACTTCTGGTAGTCAATGCCGGAGACAAAAAAAGCTCGTCACTCACTTTAGGGAATGATGCCGCTGCCCTCTTCCTGAAAGAGAATACTCTTTTTGCAGTAAAGCAAAATAAAACCGAACAGATACTTAACCATAGCTGTAAAGTGCTCTCCTGCGATGTGAAATCAGACTATTCCGACTCCTATGTAAGAAAAGACTATTATCTCTGCGAGGATCTGGTGATGGATGCTTCTCCGTTTAAAGGCAATCCATCCACACTTTCGGTGTACAAAGCGCTGGAGAACGGTCATCTGCCATTGAAAATGGTATTTGAGGGGGCGGCGTACAAGGTAACATACACCGCGGTTTCGGTTGAGGAAAAATCACTGCATGATACGCAGATGAATCCGGATCAGAACTGATCCTAACCAAACAATACCCGAAACACTTCTTCTATTTTTCCTACCTGAATAAGGTGGATTTTGTAATTCCTCTGTTCAATTCCCTTTGAGTTATATCGGGAAATAAATATTTCTTCAAATCCCAATTTTTCCGCTTCGCTTATCCGCGTTTCTACTCTGTTTACGGGGCGAATCTCTCCACTGAGACCAACTTCGGCAGCAAAACAGGTTTTGGGAGAAATAGGAATATTTTCGGACGAAGAAAGCACTGCACACACTACGGCCAGATCAATGGCGGGGTCTTCAACCCTCAAGCCTCCCGCAATATTTAAGAACACATCCTGAGTTCCAAGCCGGAAACCGCAGCGTTTTTCAAGCACAGCGAGCAGCATAGACAGCCGGCGAAGATCAAAACCGGTAGCAGAGCGCTGCGGGGTACCATAAGCAGCAGAACTCACCAAAGCCTGGGTTTCTATGAGTAATGGTCGTAAGCCTTCCATGGTAGCGCTGATGGCCACGCCACTTACAGGTTCTTCCCTTGCGGAGATCAGGATCTCCGATGGATTGCTGACTTCCCTCAATCCGGCTCCCTGCATCTCATAGATCCCCAGTTCATTGGTGGAACCAAAACGATTTTTTATGCTTCGCAACAACCGGTAAACGTGGTGCCGGTCGCCCTCAAATTGCAATACAGTATCCACCATGTGCTCCAGTACTTTCGGACCGGCAATGGTTCCGTCTTTTGTGATGTGTCCGATCAAAAACACGGGTGTTCCGCTTTCCTTGGCAAATCGCAGCAGTTCTCCCGCTGTTTCCCGGATCTGCGATACAGAGCCCGGGGAAGATTCTATGTGCGCGGTATGCAGAGTTTGTATAGAATCAATAATTACCAGTTGGGGTTCCAGGGCTTCAATCTGCTTGAAAATATTTTGGGTGGAAGTTTCTGTGAGAATAAAACAATCCGGATTTTTAATGCCAATACGTTCGGCGCGCATGCGTATTTGCTGTTCACTTTCCTCCCCACTTACGTAAAGCACTTTGAAGCCCTTTAACTGGGTGGCAGCCTGGAGCATCAGGGTGGATTTCCCGATGCCCGGTTCTCCTCCAAACAGGGTAAGCGAACCCTGCACTAATCCTCCACCCAGTACCCGGTTAAGCTCTTTGTCTGGCAATTGAATCCGGTGTTCGGTACTCAGGTCAATTTCATTAATGGGAGAAGGCTTTATGGCGCGGCGGGAACTCAGCGCAATTCCGGGAGATTTCGCTTCAGAGACTTTTTGGATGATCTCCTCCACATAGGTGTTCCATTCATTACAGGATGGGCATTTCCCAACCCATTTGGGAGATTGTGCACCGCAGGATTGACAAAAAAAACTGGTCTTGACCTTGCTCATAGCGTAAAGCTACGAGGGGTCAGGACCAGAGTCTTTTTACAAAGTGTGAAATTCTTACTGCCCGCTTCCGTCGTTGTCTCCCTCTCCATTCTCTTTCATCTCCTTGTTCGGATTGTCATTGTTGATAATGCTCCCGTCGGGTTTTACCCATGCTTTGAGCACCAGGCCGGGTTTGCTGAGGCGGATTTCGATAAAATGGTTTCCGTTCTTGAAATTCTTCCACTCGTTGGCCCAGTCCACATTAAAGCCCGGATATGCGGCAATCACCTGTGCTGACCACGATGCCGGCACCTGAGTTTTATTATGGAAGGTATGAAGCAGCACTGGCACGCCGTTCATGTCATAGCGGGCACGCTTGGCATAGCCGCCCTGATTGAAAACGGCCACATAATCTTTCTTCAGGCCTCCTTTAACTTCCCAGCGTTTGAGTTTGGCGTCGGGATACTCCTGTTTAAACTTGTTTTTCACCACTTCCGGAGTCAGGTTGGATCCCGGTACATTTTGTGCTACCGCCACGCTGAGCATCAGCAGGCAGAAAATTGTAAGAACTTTTTTCATGGTTGGGTTGTTTTGTTGAATGGTTAGACACAATCTGTGTACCAAAGTTTATTCCCGTATTCGTTTTTCAATAGCTGTGGTTGAGAACCCGGGCAGTAACTCGATGAGTTTCACCTCTCCCCCGTTCTTCTTCACAATTTCATGCCCCGCGATATCTTCCACCTTATAATCAGCTCCTTTGACCAATACATCGGGAAGCAGGGCAGCGATGAGATCCTGTGGAGTGTCTTCATTGAAAATGACCACCGCATCCACTACATGCAAGGAGGCGATGATGAATGCGCGCGACTTTTCGTCCTGGATGGGACGATTTTGTCCCTTGTTCAGTTTTTTTACGCTGGCGTCGGAATTCACGGCCACAATGAGCCGGTTGCCGCAGTCGCGTGCCCTGGCCAGGTAGTCCACATGACCGGGATGCAAAAGATCAAAAACACCATTGGTGAAAACGATCTTCACATTCTTGATTCTCCACGAGGCAATCCTCGCCAGAAGTTCCTCTCTGGTACTGATCTTTTTTTGAATGATCTCGGTGTAGTTCATATACTTCTCGTGTCCCCAGTAAAAGTACTCAAAGTTAAGACCTGTTTCAATGAGTGGAGTATGACGTTGATTTGTTTTTTATGCTTATTTTTTGTTACTTTAACAGATGAGAATACCCCCCCCCTCTCTTTTACCCCTTCTCTTTCCTTTAAGTCTTCTTTGGTTTTCCGCCTCCTTTTCGCAGGTAAACCAGGAATGGGAAAGGAGATTTTCAAACACTTTAAATAGTACGGATGTGGCCATGAGTTTAGATGCTGATGGCTTTGTATATGTTGCCGGGAACTCTTTCTCTCTTGGCACTTCCAGCGACTGGAAGATCATCAAGTACCATCCGGACGGCACCCAGGAATGGATGTTCACATACAATGGGACAATGAATGGCGGAGATTATGCTAAGGCCCTGAAAATTGACCCTACCGGGAATATTGTTATAACCGGAACCTCGGTTCGGGCCAGTGGAAACGATATTACCACGATTAAGTTGAATAGTAGCGGAACATTGTTGTGGGAATCTCATTATGATGGAGGAAGCGGAGGTAATGAGTCTTCGGCAGGTCTTTCATTAGACGAAGGTGGCAACATCTATGTGTGCGGTTCAACCCTTGGTGTTGCATCCCAAGATGTAGTAATTATAAAGTATTCTCAAAATGGAGTCGAACTCTGGAATCAAACCTTTAATGGATCCTGGAATCTCGACGATATACCTTACAGAATCGCATGCGATAATAATAGCGTTTGGGTTGCAGGGAAAACATTCACTGGCACCTATTCTGATGCCTTGCTTTTAAAATATTCATCTGCAGGGACCTTTTTGTGGTCAAAAACCAACAATGGCAGTGGGAACCAGGATGACGAATTTCTTGACCTAACTGCCGACGAAGCCGGAAACATCTATGTTACTGGCAATACCTATGGTTCCGGACCCGGGCAGGACATGCTTACCGTAAAGTATTCCTCATCCGGCCAACAAAAATGGGTTAGTAAATACAATGGTCCGGCCGGAAACGATGACCTGGGAACTTCGATCGTTTATCACACCGGTAGTGTCTACGTCTGCGGTGGGAGCAAGGGAGAAGAATCGGGTATTACATCTTATGATTTTGTCACAGTAAAATATGGTTCCAACGGATCCGCAAAGTGGATCCAGCGTTATAACGGTGCAGCGAATAGAGATGATATGCCTGCCCAGATCATTCTGGATCAGGCGGGAGACATTTTGGTGGGAGGTTCTTCAGAAGGAGGCGACACGAATACAGATTATCTTGTTGTGTCTTATTCCAAACAAGGAACTTTCGACTGGCTTCACCGGTATAATAATGCAACAGTAAATGGGGCTGATGTTTTGGTTGGGATTGCCTCGGATGAGCTGCATAATGTATACCTGACCGGAACAAGCTATGGCGGAGTCAGTTTCAATGATATTGCTGCCATTAAGCTAGCTCAAAGCGGAAAGCTCGCATCTATATTAAAGGAGAAATTGAATATGTTGATGGTGGGGTTACTGGATGAGAGAATGAGAGTAAAAACGATACCGTTAAAAACTTTGTTTTTGCCACTTGTCGCTTGGCTGTTGATTCCCTTTACTTTATCCGTTTTGATTCATTGATTTCCCGATGTGAACAGGTAGGCCTGAATCTTAAAGCGCGTATGAACGCAAGAATAGATCAATATTTCAATTTCGCTCCGGGTAAAGATCATGTTTCGCTGATACTAAAATCCATCCGAATTCAGGGGACCCCAATTATGCCTATTCTCTCCGTGCCTTCCTTTCATTCTCACACCCCAGTTACATTAATCAGCGATCCACATCTTTCCTATGGATACGATGAAATAGATTACCCAATACCTTGCATTAATTGTGCAAGTGGAAGTATTGGTCGAGCAGAAGCGGAAATGCAGCTTACTTGGACGAGCCTGATAGTTGTTCCTCCTTATGTCAACTCAAAACCAGGCTTAAGACGGATTACAAATTGTCTTGGTCAGCTAGATCCATCGATATCAAATCGATGTTCTGTTTGTCCTCCAAATAATACTTTGGATGGGCTTGCTATTGGTTTGCCGCAAAATTTATTTGGTATCGAGCTAGAAATCGTTCTAGGAACAGGGGGGGTGCCGGGATTTGATTATTGTTATGGAACTCTTACAACTTTAGGACCGAATAGCTTAAATCCACCTGAAACCTATGCCACACTTTCTAGGCTACCAGGATTTACATATTACAGAAGAATTGATCCACCATTTTCGGATAACGTGAGGTTAAAAAAATTACAGTACTCTATCGTAGATAGAGACCACTACTCATCTGGAATATTCCTTGAAGGGGATCATCTTACGCTTTGTGAGAAAGAAACCTCATTTAACTCTTGGGAAGAATCTGGCGTTAGATATGCCTTTGGTCTAGGCGGTGTGTACAAACTATCAAGACCTGGAATTAATCAGCAGCCTGTATATTTTATATTCCCTTATGCAAAAGGCTTCTGGTTTTCACAAGGTCCCGACATGCGGATATATTATGGAACAAATCATACCCAATCAACGTGTCCATCTGGAACACTTGAAATTCAACAACAGAATGAAACCAGGGGATGTGAATTTTGTGCCTTCGGACAATCATTCAATATACCGCAATACCAAGTAACAGATTATATTATTTCTACCGATCTTGCCTTTCTTCAAAATTATTGGCTCGATAATGTGATTTCTGTTGGAATTAAATCTGCGCCCACGAGTGGCATTTCTATAGGAAACACCTTGATCTTCTCCGCGAGCAATACACAACCGGGTTGTATCAATCCACCCTCTGGGCAACCGTTGGTTGTAATGGAAGTGCTTCCTGATGGGAGTTATGAATACATTAAAGAATTTGACAACAATGTAATACTTCCTCCCAATACAACGGTCTGGGTTCGTGTCCAGGCTACATTTTCGAATGGGGAAGTTATTAGTGATTGCCAATCAATGACCCTGGACTCCAGCTCAACTCAATATCAATTTGTTACAGCGGAAATAAGGGGAAGTATTCTTGATTATATCCCAAACTATTCAGGTGTTATTTACAAGATTGAGATCTATCAATGAAGTCTTTGCGATTCATTTTCGTTTTTAGCTGTGTGATTGCTGCCTATTCTGCCTGCGCACAAACTTTGTTCCTAGAGCGTTCTATATCTGCTCCACCTGACAACAGGTTGACTGCGTTAAGGAAGATGGATACCTCTTCATTCATTGTTTCAGGATATATAAATAATGGCATGTTTGGGGATAAAGATATTCTCCTTATAAATTTTTCTCTCACCGGTGACACAATATGGTCACGAGTTATTGGCAGCGCAGGTGATGATATTCCCACTGATATTACTATTGATATCGATTCAAACATTTACATCACAGGGTCAACATCGGCTACAAATTCAGATCAGGATGCCATCATTATTAAGCTAACTAAGTCCGGAAATGTTATCTGGTCAAAAAAATTGGGACTTCCCGTCAGTAATGAATCTTCAAATTCGATATGTATTGGATTAGATGGCGATTTGATTATTTGTGGCAAATCGGATTATTTTGGCTTAGGGGATGATGATGTATATATCGCAGCATATAATTCCTCCGGTTTATTATTATGGTGCAAGGCAATGGGCGATCAATATTCCAACATCGGCAGATCGGTCATTAACTGGAAAGGGGGATATCTGGTCGCTGCAAGTCATATTGGCGCCTCCGCCCCAATGGCATTAATTCACGTTGATACGGTAGGAAATATTCTTAATTCCATTCATTATGACTTTGGGTTTTCATCCAATGGATTGGGCTTGATATCACTTAGCTCAGATTCCTTACTCCTATACGGTTATGGCCAGCCTATCTCCTCGCCAGTCCTCATGTGTATAAAGTTAGATAGTTCCTTAAATGTCGTTTCCGCCAAATCCTATAGAACATCACAAGCGGGTCTTTGTTATTCCGCTTTTCCTGTTTTTAATGGTCAAATTTGTTTAGTTGGCACGTCTTATTCATCTAGCTCCTATAAAAACATCGCATTGTTTCTTGATCAGAATTTAGACACGATTTCAAGTCTTTCTTGGGGAAATTCAGCGGGGGAATTCCTTAGCGCTGGACTTTCTTCCGACTCAACGCTTCTCTTTATTGGGAATCAAAGCACGCTTCTTCCCGACTACACTGGTTCATTGTACCTCACCACTTCGTCGAACAATTCGATATGTAACCCCATTCCCATCTCCATGAATTTGGTTAACGAGTTGGCCAACGTGACGCAACCTAATTATTCACTATTTTCAGGCGGATTTGATAGTTCGCTTTCTGTCCTCAATTCGTTTGGTCCAGGCTTGATAACGACTTGTGCCCAAATCGCAAATGTTAGGGATCCATACATTTTGGAGAATGTGATTTTAGTTCCCAACCCAACTTCGAATACGGTTCAAATCATTGTGGATCAATTGTATTCTGAGTTAAGTGTAAAATTTTATTCTGCTATAGGAGAATTAAAGCATTCTGCGCAATTCCATTTCAGGAATTTTTTGGAATTAGATGTTTCTAACTTAAGTAATGGTATTTATTTTGTTACTATCGGGAGTAATGAACAAATTATCAATCACAAACTCATAATACAACGCTGATGAGAATAATAAATGTATTACTTCCCGGATTGTTACTGATAGGCGTCACCTTCAGCGCACATGCCCAGATCACAAGCACGATACAGACAGAGAATGCGGGAAACATCGAAACCATTTCAGAAGACTCGATCCCGGAAGAAGATCAGATCGAACATGTGTTTATGGCAGACAGTGGGGGCTCTGTTGTCGCTGTTATCCTTAATGAGTCATCCGATTTGCGCATACATCAGACGAAACTGCCCCGGCCATACGCCTTCCTTTCCCCAAACCCCTCCAATGGAAGAGTTTCCTTGATCAGTGTCTATCACCCTATGCTCTATATTCGCCTGTTGTCAGTTTCCGGTGAGTTGCTGATGGCGCGCTCCATAAATTCCCAGTTCAAGTCGGAGATCAATTTAGCTAACTATCAGAATGGGTTATACTTTGTCCAAATTCAGCTGATTGATGGAATGTGTCAGACGGAGAAGCTAATACTTAATAATAAGTAGTGACCGTATTACTTTTCCTTATTCAAAATGGGAAGTAAGATCAAAGATAGTGATCCGGCTATGAGTATGGTCACAAACTGGCTGGCCCAAACGATCCAGCAGAAGGCCCCGGCAATGGGAACCGAAATTCCAGCCAGAGGAGAGGTAAGTGTTTTGGAAACCAGAAGATGGTATCCACCAATGCCACCCTGCGTGAACATGATCCCCACGGCGCCCATAATCAGCACAGCCATTCCCTGCCCTACCCTCAGTCCTGAAGTTTCTTCAAAACTGTAGAAGCAAACATGCAGCATCACATAGTATAACGTCCAGATGATCACCGTATGCATCAGGAACAGGCCCGGGCTCCGGAGTTTACGGATAGAAACCAGGCCTTCCCAGAATCCTTTAATAATTCCCCCCACTTTGCCTCCCAGAATATTCCTGACACGCTGCCTGAACAGGAACAAACCGATCAGGGAAAATCCCAGGAATCCGATCCCTCCCCAAAACAACACCGGGTTTCCTCCAATGCGGCTGAACAGTCCCTTCACCGGAAATAATATGTGTTCATTCACCAGGGCGTAAATGCCGTCGAACTGCATATACAAGGTTACCAGAAAGATCAGTCCCAGACAAAGCGTATCAAATGCTCTCTCCGCAATCACCGTTCCGAACCCTTGGGGAAACGGCACTTTCTCATACTTGGTCAGCACCGTGCACCGGGTAACTTCTCCCAGCCTTGGAAATGCAAAATTCGCCAGGTATCCCACCATCACCGCAAAAAAAGTATTGCGCACTCCCGGCTTATATCCCACCGGTTCCATGAGCATGATCCAGCGGATGGCACGACTCACGTGTGAGAATATTCCGAGAATCATGGAGAGAATGATCCACGAATAATCTGCCATTCCCAGGGCCCTGTAAAACTCGTCAATCTGTTCTTCAGAAAAATCCTTCACGCTCAGCCATACGAGGAAAATACCCAGGCCAAAGAACAAGGAAAATTTCAGTATCGAAAGGATCCTCTTTTTCAAGAGTGTTATTTTACCTTATTGGTGCCGGCTTCAGGAAAAGCTATGGCAGGCTTGAATTTCTTCGCCTCTTCAAAGTCCATTTGCGCGTACGACAGGATAATCACTTCATCCTCCACCCGGAACTTCAAGGCGGCCGGGCCATTCAGGCAAATCACTCCGCTGCCGCGTTCGCCGCGGATCACATACGTGATGATGCGCTCTCCATTACGGTAATTTAAAACATGGACCGCTTCGTTCTCAATAAGATTCACCGCATCCATCATATTCTCGTCGATCGTTATGCTCCCCACATAATCAATATTCGCCTCCGTGACGGTGGCGCGGTGAAGCTTCGATTTCATTACTTCTATCAGCATAGCGGGGCAAAGGTAGGATTAAAGTACGAAGATAGTAATGAGTTGGTGCGTTTCAGAGTTCAACGTTGTCGATCAGGCGAACACTGCCGAGGTGCAAGGCAACGCAAGCCACAGCGTTTTGCGGAAACTGATCGTGTGCCAGGGGAAGAAGGGTGTCTCTGCCGGCAATCTCAAAATATTCCAGCTGAAAAGACTTTTCGTTCTTCAGTTGTTTTTCCGCCTCCGCTTGAAGCTCTCCCACTGTGAGAAGGCCCGCATTTGCTTTTGTCCAGTTCAGCACGGAACAGATCCGGGATGCTTTCCGGCGGTCCTCTTCACTTAATTTCCGGTTACGGGAGCTCAGGGCGAGGCCATTCGACTCACGCACCGTATCACACGCTATAATCTCTATATGCGGCCGGACTGCTGCCTTAAGCCTGAATAATGACATCTTTTTAATTATAGCCAGTTGCTGATAGTCCTTTTTTCCAAAATACGCCCTGTCCGGCTTCACGATATTAAAAAGCCGGTTTACCACCACCGCCATTCCTTCAAAATGTCCGGGCCGGAATTTTCCCTCCATCACTTCACCCAGACTCCCCAGCTCGAATCCGGGAAGATCTTGCTGAAACAATAAGGCTGACTGCTGGCTGCTGATTACTGACTGCCCATAGACTTCCTGCACCGAAGGAACAAATACCAGGTCACAACCGGCTTGTTCCAGCATCCGGAGATCCTCTGTTAATGTCCGGGGATATGTTTCCAGGTCTTTCGGATCATTAAATTGGGTTGGGTTAACGAATATGCTGGACACGGTAACACTACATTCACGTTTGGAACGTTCCAGCAGTGAAATGTGACCTTTATGTAAAGCGCCCATGGTGGGAACAAATCCGCACTCCCCGCCGGAGGCCCTGAGGGGAGATAAAAAGGAAGCTAATTCTTCCGCTGTATCAACTACTTTCATTACAGGCACTTATAGCGTCAAAATGGACTCTAAACTATGGGAAATATTGCATAATCCCCTGTTTTTTAGTAAATTTGCATACTTTTTCTTAACAGACTTCTTCCTGGTTCCAGCCGGTCTTACCACCTTCCGGAATTCCGGAAAGGTCATAAACAAAACCCGAAATGAAAAAAGCGCGTGTACTTTTTGTTTCCTCTGAGATCACCCCATATCTAGAGGAAACAACGAGGGGAACCATTGCCCGTTACCTGCCCCAGGGAATTCAGGAACGTGGTAAGGAGATCAGGACTTTTATGCCCCGTTACGGTTGTATCAATGAACGCAGGCATCAGCTCCATGAGGTCATCCGCCTCTCCGGAATGAATCTGATCATTGATGATTCTGATCATCCGCTGATCATTAAAGTAGCTTCTATACAGGCTGCACGCATGCAGGTTTATTTTATTGATAACGAAGAGTATTTCCAGCGCAAGGCTACTCTTTCCGACAAGAACGGCAAGTATTTTGCCGATAATGACGAGCGCGCGATCTTTTTTGCACGCGGTGTTATTGAGACCGTGAAAAAACTGGGATGGGCTCCTGATATCGTGCATTGCCACGGATGGCTGACCTCCCTGGTACCTGTTTATCTGAAGCGTTCTTTCCGTGAAGATCCGATCTTTGCCGACAGCCGGGTGATTTATTCTGTATACGACGACGAATTCAGTCCGGCGATGGATAAGAACATGGCCCGTAAAGCCGTTTACGAGAATGTTGAAAAGGGAGATCTTGAGCACCTGAAAACTCCGAATTTCGTGAACCTTACTAAAACCGCCATTGACTATTCTGATGCGGTGATCAGGGGCGCAGACAAACTTCATCCGGATCTCGACAAATACATGAAAAAAGCCGGCATTCCGGTGCTGGGTTATAAAGATATGGACGAATACGTAGACGCATACAACGAGTTCTATGATGAAGTCCTTGAACTGGAGCCGGTATTTGCCGACTAATACCTTTATGACCGGAGCAATAATTCTTTTCACATCACGTTTGCGGAAAATGAAAAATTCATTTTCCGCTTCGTGCTTTTTAGCACTTGCACTATGCCTTGCATCCTGCAAAAAGGAGAATAGTAACATAGGGCTGGATCTGATAGACGATCAGCTTGGGGTTGAATACACCGAAGCGGCCTATTTGCAGGCCCATACGATAAGAGAAGACAGTCTGGTTACCTCCAACCGTTCGGCAACTTCCCTGGGGTACTATGACGATCCTGTTTTCGGAAAAACAACCGCCTCGGTGTATTCTCAATTCCTGCTTTCCACAACGGGCCCAAACTTTGGAACAGCTACCTGTGATTCGGTGATCCTTTCGATGACATTTAAAGGATTCTACGGCACACTGAGTCCGCAGGTGTTTACCGTGTACACATTGAACGGAATGATGTACAAGGACAGTACGTACGACTGCGAAGATTCAATTGACGTATCCACCAGTCTGGCTGGAGTTCAAACCATTTATCCAAGACCTTTCGACAGTCTGTTTGCCGGGAACGATACCTTCCCCCCGCAGTTAAGGATCAAACTGAATAATTCTTTCGGAAATTTTCTCCTCGCTGCCTCTGCGGGCGACCTGGCTTCCAATACAGCCTGGGTGAATTATTTCAAAGGGCTCTACATTACTGCCGGACCGGTGAATACCAACGCGCGTAAAGCGGGAGGTATTCTCTCTTTCAAATGGGCAGATGCCAACACTAAAATCACGCTCTATTATCACGATGCCTATGGTACGCACGGAAATCAGGGAAGAGCCAGCTACTCTTTCATTGTAGACGGGAATACAGCGAGCTTTAACCATTATCGTCATGACTATTCCGGACGACCGGCCATTACTGCCCAGCTCAATGGAAACGATACTGCGAACTACGATCATGTATATGTCCAGGGACTCATGGGGCTTAAAACAAAATTTTACCTTCCCAACATTCAATTCCTGAAATCACAAGGAGATATAGCTGTGAATAAAGCAGAGTTGATCCTTCAGACAGATGCTTCCACTATGGACAATGATTTTGCTACTCCATCCAAACTGGTGCTGGTAGCGCTGGACAGCGCCGGCAAGCAGATTCTGTTATCTGACTATTATGAGGATCAGGGGGGCACTTATTTTGGCGGTACCTGGGATGCCACCAAAAAGCAGTACCGTTTCAATATAGCCCGTCACATACAGGATCTTCTCAACGGAGAAAAGCAGGATTACGGACTCATTCTTCTTGCTTCCGGAAGTGCGGTGAATCCACACCGGGTGGTGCTGGGAGGAGGAACTACCAGCAGTCCGCATAAAATGCGTTTAAAGATCACCTATACAAAACTGAACTGATTCGATGTGCGGCATTGTAGGATATCTGGGAGATAAACAAGCCTATCCAATTCTCATCAAGGGATTACACCGCCTGGAATACCGGGGTTACGACAGCGCAGGTGTGGCAATCATCAACTCTCAGCTCAATGTATACAAGTGTAAAGGAAAAGTTTCTGACCTTGAAAAGTACGCTGCAGGAAAAGATACTGCGGGCACCATCGGTATCGGTCATACCCGGTGGGCCACCCACGGGGAACCCAACGATGTAAACGCCCATCCTCATCAGAGCATGACCAAGGACCTGGTGATTATCCATAATGGGATTATCGAGAACTATGCTCCTATCAAGGAAGGATTAAAAAAGCGAGGTCATAAATTCACTTCGGACACTGATACCGAAGTGCTCATTCATCTCATTGAAGATATTCGCAAAAAAGAGAGTGTTCGTCTCGGAGAAGCCGTTCGTCAGGCCCTTAATCAGGTAGTAGGGGCCTACGCCATCGTGATCCTGGATAAAAACAATCCCAATGAACTGATTTGTGCGAAAAAAGGCAGCCCGCTGGTAATCGGGATCGGGAAGGATGAATTCTATGTTGCATCCGATGCCACTCCCATTGTGGAATACACCAAGAATGTAGTTTATCTTGAAGACGAGGAAATGGCCTTTGTGGAACGCGGGAAGGAGCTTAAGATCAAAACTATAAAGAACAAGCCCAAGACACCTTACGTTCAGGAGCTGGAGATGGAAATGGAAGCGCTGGAGAAAGGCGGTTTCGACCATTTCATGCTCAAGGAAATATACGAACAACCGCGTTCAGTGCGCGACAGCATGCGTGGCCGGCTGAATCTTGATGCCGGGGTAGTTACACTGGGAGGAATCCTTGAATATGAACAGAAATTTCTCAACGCCAAGCGAATCATCTTTGCCGCGTGCGGCACCAGCTGGCATGCCGGGCTGGTGGGAGAATACCTGTTCGAAGATCTTGCACGTATTCCCGTAGAGGTGGAATACGCTTCCGAATTCCGATACCGGAATCCCATTGTTTATGAGCAGGACGTGGTGATCGCCATTTCACAATCGGGTGAAACTGCTGATACCCTTGCCGCCATTGAACTGGCAAAATCGAAAGGCGCTACCATCATTGGTGTATGTAATGTAGTAGGATCGTCCATTCCCCGTCATACCCATGCAGGATCCTACACTCACGCCGGCCCGGAGATCGGTGTAGCCTCCACGAAAGCCTTTACAGCCCAAGTGACCGTGCTTACATTAATGGCGCTGAGAATCGCTTTCCGGAAAGGTAGCATTAACTCCTCACGGTATCATACCCTGCTGAGTGAATTGAATTCAATTCCCGAAAAAATTGAAAAGGTTCTTCAGCTGAACGACGGCATCCGTAAGCTGGCCGCAAAATTCAAAGATTGCACCAATGCCCTTTACCTGGGCCGCGGTTATACATTCCCGGTTGCACTGGAAGGCGCTCTGAAGCTAAAGGAGATTTCCTACATTCATGCAGAGGGCTATCCTGCAGCGGAGATGAAACATGGTCCGATTGCACTCATAGACGAGAATATGCCGGTGATTGTGATCGCTACCAAAGGGGCGAATTACGAAAAAGTAGTGAGCAACATTCAGGAAGTGAAAGCGCGAAAAGGTAAAGTAATCGCTATTATTACCGAAGGCGACGATATTGTGAAAGGAATCGCAGATCATGTAATTGAGATCCCTGAAACGGACGAATGCCTGGTGCCTCTGGTTTCGGTGATTCCTCTGCAGCTGCTCTCCTATCATATTGCCGTAATGCGCGGTTGCAATGTGGATCAGCCCCGCAACCTGGCTAAATCTGTTACCGTAGAGTGATCCGTGGCCTATTCCTTAACCCAGATCCGGACTTTTGTTAACGGAGCCCTGTGCGGGAAGGAGAGCGCAGAAAGGGTGGTTCGACATCTCCTCATCGACAGCCGAAAGATCTCCCATGCCGATTCTTCCCTGTTCTTCGCCCTCAAAGGTGAGCGTAACGACGGACACCGGTACATTCCGGAGTTGTATGATAAAGGAGTAAGAAGTTTTATTATTTCTGACGCCCTTTCTGATCTGTCACGTTTTCCGGAAGCCATTTTCATTCAGGTTCCCGACACGCTCCGTGCCCTGCAGCAGTTATGTTCCGCACACAGGAAACGCTTTAATTATCCCGTACTGGCCATCACCGGCAGCAACGGAAAAACCATTGTAAAAGAATGGCTCTTCCAGCTTTTGAGGGAAGATTATACTATTGTACGCAGTCCGCGCAGTTTTAATTCACAGGTAGGCGTTCCGCTTTCGGTGTGGGACATGGGTGAAGAAAATACGCTGGCTATTTTCGAAGCGGGCATTTCGCATCACAGCGAAATGGAAAAACTCGAAGAGGTGATTCAGCCCACCCTGGGTCTCATCTCCAACCTGGGCGATGCGCATTCGGAAAATTTCAGCGGGCTGGAAGACAAGGTGAATGAAAAACTGAACCTTTTTGCTCATTGCGGATTGGTTTTTTATTGCAAAGACTACCTTGTGATCCACGACGCCGTAGGGAAACATCCTGGCCTGAAGCAAACCCGCGTATTCTCCTGGTCCAGAAAGTCGAGGGCCGATCTACAGGTTGGGAAAATGACAAGGGAAAACGGCGAGACCGAGATCCAGGGGATCTTTAATAACGATTTCATTCGTATCCGAATACCTTTTACGGACGAGGCCTCCATAGAGAATGCAATCCATTGCTGGTCAGTGATGCTCTACCTGGGCATTCCCAACGAAGAGATCAGTAAGCGCTTTAAATACCTCAGCCCTGTTGCGATGCGACTGGAACTGAAGGAGGGCGTGAATCATTGTTCGGTGATCAACGACAGTTATAATTCCGACCTGGGTTCATTAAGTGTTGCGTTGGATTTTTTAAACCAGCAGAAACAACATCCCGGCCGAACACTGGTGCTTTCTGATATTCTTCAAAGCGGCAAAGATGAAAACAAGCTGTATGCAGAAGTAGCGGACCTGATCCATAAAAAAGGAGTTACGCGCCTGATCGGTATTGGAGAGGCCATTTCAAGGAATAAAGATCTGTTCCATTTAAAGAAATCGTTTTACCGGGATACGCACTCCTTCCTGCAAGAATACAATCCGGAACTTTTTCATAACGAATCCATCCTTCTGAAGGGAGCACGTGCATTTAGCTTTGAGGAAATCAGCAAAGTGTTGCAGCAAAAGGCGCACGAAACGGTGCTGGAGATCAATCTCAATTCGCTGGTCCATAACTATAATTATTTCAGATCTAAACTCAGAGGCGACACGAAGGTGATGGCCATGGTGAAAGCTTTCAGCTATGGCAGCGGAAGCTTTGAGATCGCCAATGCGCTGCAATTTCACCGGATCGATTACCTGGCCGTGGCTTATGCCGATGAAGGCATTGAGCTTCGAAAAGGCGGGATCACCATGCCTATTATGGTCATGAACCCCGAAGTGCAGAGTTACGATTCCATGGTGCAATACAACCTGGAGCCGGAGATCTTCAGTTTCAAAGTTTTGTCGCTTTTTGATGAGGCTGTGAAACGTTATCCCAGTAAAGACGGAAAGCCCTTCTTAGTGCATCTTAAACTGGACACCGGCATGCACAGGCTGGGATTCGAGGATCATGAATTGAATGAGCTTATTGTTCGCATCAAGAATAACAAACAGATCAAGGTTAAAAGCGTTTTTTCCCATCTGGCGGCCAGCGATGAAAATGAACACGATGAGTTTACCCGTTCACAGATTCGCAAGTTCATGGAGATGTCGGATAAACTCAAGCCACACTTCCCCGAGCCTTTCTTACGTCATATTTTAAATTCGGCAGGCATTATCCGCTTCCCCGATGCACAATTTGAAATGGTACGACTTGGCATCGGAATGTATGGGGTGGCCTTCGATGAAAAAGAGCAGGAAAAGCTTCAACACGTAAGCACATTGAAGACCACCATATCCCAGATCAAGCACATCAAGGCCGGCGATACGGTGGGATATAGCCGAAAAGGAAAAGCCGAACGCGACATGACCATTGCCACGGTTCCTATTGGATACGCCGATGGGTTAAGCCGCAAACTGGGCAATGGTAAAGGAAAAATGATGGTACATGGCCGTCCCGCTCATGTGGTGGGAAATGTATGCATGGACATGTGCATGATCGATATTACCGGCATTCAAGCCAACGAAGGCGACGAGGTGATCGTATTCGGCAAAGAGTATCCCATCATTGAAGTAGCCCGCGATCTGAACACCATTCCGTATGAGGTACTCACCAATGTAAGCCGGAGGGTGAAGAGGGTGTATTATCAGGAGTAATTACTGTTTTATTACTTTAGTTTAGTTGTTTTATTGTTTAATTGCTTTCAGCTTTACTTTTCTCTAACAGCGAAGAAAAGTGAAATGAAAAACAGCAAAACATTTAAACATGCAAAGTAAATCGAATGCTCCTGGAATCAAAACAGGATAAACTTCGTCAGTACTCCTGACAAACTTTATTTTCATTTCCGCTAAGCTGTCATCGATTTGGCATTCAGCGCTTTATAAACCATTGGTCATTTCGAAATCAGGTTCGTCATTAATAACTTTGGAATTGCCGCCCCCCTGCCATATTATTGTAAATGAAAACTATGAAAACATCCCTTCTCTCCATCGCCGCCTTTTTGGTATTCTCCCTAACGGGAATTGCCAACAACAACGAGGCCGCCAAGTCTAAAGTTGAAATTTTTGAACCAGCCGGCTCTATCGTCTCGTGTACTGTAGATGCAGGCAGCAACCGTACCAGTTGCTCAGGCTCATACTCCGGGACCATTGGAGGAAGTCCAACTGCAGATGGTTGCGCGGGCGGCTTTAGTTACGCCTGGACACCATCTACTTGTCTGAATTTTACCAATATTGCCAATCCCACTGTAACAAATCTTACATCAACAACAACATATTGGGTGACCGTTACAAGCCAAGGCTGTTGTGACGCCTCCGATTTTGTAACCATTACCATAAATTGCTCCTGCTGTAAAATAGAAAATCCTGAGTCTAAACCTGAATATTCTTCAGAAGACATCGTCATCTTTCCCATTCCTGCAAAGGAAACTCTTTCGTTCAAGATAAAGTCTGAATCCAAGATATATACCATAGGGCTTTATGGCACTACCGGAAATTTGTTGCTTGAAAGAACCGAAACGGGGGCGTTCTTTAACGGGAACGGCCTTCAGGTATCCGGATATCCTGCCGGCATTTACTATCTTCAGATCATATCCGGAGAGGCTGTGGTACTATTTAAAAAAGTAGTACTTTCAGAGTAGGAAAATGTTAAAGTATTTTTTTTCTGCAGTCTTTTGTTTGTTGGGTGTGTGCCACGCCCAGTCCCCTCGCTTTCAACACCTCTACGGAAACACCCAGGTCGATTGGATTTATGCCGTGGATACCATCGCCAATGGATGTTTATTAGCCGGTGGATCTACAAAAAGCTACGGACAGGGAGACTATGACGGATGTATACTTCGTACCGATTCTTTTGGAAATGTGCTTGGCCTGGTAACGCTGGGTGGTGCCTTGGAAGACGCGGTTTTTGATTTTGTGACCCTGCCATCAAATCGACATTTGGTGGCAGGTTTTAGCAAGAGCGTCGGGATCAATACTCCGGTACCCAATGGGTTTCTTAGCCTTATAGATGACAATGGTAGTGTTCTGTGGCAAAAAGCAGTCGGAGGAAATAATCAGGAGGGCTTACGCTCGATAATTCGACCGTCACAGGGAAAGTATTTCTATGCCTGCGGCTTCACATCCTCCCAGGGCTTGGGCGGAGAAGACGGCTGGATAATCAAAGGAGATACATTGGGAAATATTCTCTGGCAGGTTACACTGGGAACCCCGAACAATGAGCGTTGCCAGAAGTTGGTAGAGACTGCAGACGGGAATTTGGCGGCTATCGTAAATATGGATACCGGGACCTATGTTAATTTCGGCATAGTCAAAGTAGATACAACAGGTAACGTTCTCTGGCAAAAGATATTCAACGGCCCTTTGATGGATATGGCAGTCTCTATTATTTCGACCGCTGACTCAGGATTTGCTATTGCTGCCGGTGGCTATTCCTATGGGGCGGGAAGTAAAGACGTTTATTTAATCAAGTTGAATTCCTTTGGTCAAACCCAATGGTTCAGAACTTACGGCGACACCTATGATGATAATGTATGTGACCTTGTAGAATATACCGATGACCAGGGGGTGCCACGAAATTACTTTTTAACCGGCTACTCTCCCGGCCTGGAGAGCGACACCTCAGCAACTTGGGGAAATTATAAAGGATTTGTGCTATGCACAGATGCCTCCGGAATCATGCAATGGGTAAATATGTATGGACAAGGCCCCTCGGATTATTTCTTAACCATGCAATTGCTCGGGAACAATGATCTGCTGCTGGCCGGTAGTGGAACCGGGAGTACATGGG
>JADZBD010000005.1 GCA_020852255.1 Bacteroidia bacterium
ACTTTGCCCTTTTCTTTCGGGGGTTGACTCGTTTCCGTTTCTTGACATCGTCTATCATCTCTGTCAGAGTTTTGTTACCATCTCAAAGAACTTTATCTTTATACCCTGTGGTAACGCAGGACACACGGCAGCACCTAACAGGCGTTTGGCTCAATGGCGGGTGAAGTGGTTAATTGAACATTCTACCTCGTATCAACTTTTGTGGTGTATTGACAGTTTTGTGCTCCGAAATCCGCCACTGCGCCAAGCGCCAAAACGTTATGCGTAATAATTGTTGACCGACAATTATCACTTTCTCTTATGACATTTATCATTATTCACTTGAATGATATCACCGATTTTTGATAAAAAATAAAATCAACATGGATCAGACACATATTCACTTACTGATAACCCACCTTCCAATTTTCGGTTCTATTTTGGGCGCACTTGTTTTAGCGCACGGACTTTGGACAAAAAGCAATCCAACAATAATTGCCGCTTACAATCTTTTCATAATTTCTGCAATTGGTGCAGGTATTGCCTACCTGACGGGTGAAGGAGCGGAAGAGGCGGTTGAAAAAATTCAAGGTGTTGCAGAAAACATGATTGAACAACACGAGGACTTTGCACTATTTGCCATAGTGTCGTTAATTATTTTAGGTGCTGCTTCTATTGGAGGATTACTCCTGACTATTAAAAAATCGAGGTTGACAAATACTATTGCCATTGTAATTCTGTTTATATCGCTGATTAGTTTCGGACTTGTTGCCCGGACAGGTTATTTGGGCGGACAAATAAGACACACCGAAATAAACAGCACAGCAACCACAACACAGGGACAGAATGAAGAGGGAGAGGATGATTAAATAATCACAATCTAATAATAACATCAACATGAAAAAAACACTTTTTTTATTTGGTTTAGCATTAACATTGTTAATTGCTTGCAAAAACACCACGAATCAACCCGAAAACCAAAATACAGAAACTGCACCAATCCAGGATACCGCTGTGAACAAACAGACAGGTAATCTGACAGACACTGCTCAAACAACAAAGGAGCAAGGGGAAAAGGAAGAGAAAGAAGAAAAGGATAAAGACGATTAGTTCCGAAAAACATGAATATTCCAACAGAAAGAATAGGTTTTAAAAAATTGCTTGGAATAGCATTTCTGCCTTTTGCATTTTGCTTCTTATATTCTCTCGCTGTCTTTACTTTGGAGGAATCGTTTGGTGACCACTTTTATTCCATTTCACCTCAAACAGGAAGCGTATTAGGAATTGCTGTTGCTTTCTTTTTAGGTTTCAGAATGAATTCTGCCTACGACAGATGGTGGGAAGCAAGAAAAAATATTGGCGAATTAACCTACAATAGCAGGACTTTTGCAGGTAAAGTGTGCACATATTTTTGCAATAAGGAAAATTTAAACAGTGAATTTAAAACTCAGAACTATATTATTGGCAAAACACTTTTAGAATTATTGTGTTTATATATTGTTCAGCTCAGAAAACAACTACACAATCTTTCCGATATTGACTCCAAAAGTATTGATATAGACAATAATTTATCTTTTATATCAACTGTAAAAAATAAACCTAATCATATTTTACAAACAATGAGCCAGAAGATTGAGAATTCAATTGGCAAAGAATGCTCAATGGAAAAATATGATTTGATGGTTCTGCTAAATAAATTCTATGAAATTCAAGGCAAATCAGAAAGAACAAAGAATACACCTTTCTTGAATATTTATAAAGCGTTTACTCGGTTAATAGTCATTTCTTATGTTTTACTTCTTCCTTTCTTTATGGGCGATATAGATTTAGGTGGAGAAAATAGTTATTGGGAATTATTGGCAATTCCGGTAACAACATTAATCGGCACAATATTTCTCACAATTAATAAATTATCAAATTTATTTGGTGATCCTTTCAGCCAAGCAGCTACTTCTTTCCCGTTGACAACGATTACCGAAAATATTTCAACAGAGGTCAATGATGTTATTAATTACTTCGACTTTCTGGCAACGGAAAATAAAGCAACAAACAAATAATTACTACGCATAACAGCAAGTTTGCGCTATGCGGGCAAAATCGTAAATTTGGTGTGCGGATTTTCTACGAGCATTTGTCTTGGCAGACAAATCCTTCTCCGAAACCCCGCACTTCGCAAGCCCGCGGAACGTTAGTGCTTATGCCGTTCTAACGGCTCCCTGAAATTCTAAGGAAATAATTTATAGATATCCTTTCTATTCGCGATTCGTGCAAACTGAACTACGTTTCCGTCCACAAAAATGCCAATCCGATAGTCTCCGATCCTTATTCGGTATGCATTCTTAAATCCGGCAAGTTTTTTTACTCCTGAAATTTCTGAAAGGGTAGAGGAAGATTCAACTTTTTCAATGGTCTTGGCGACCGAATCTTTAACATGTTTGACCTTAAGCTTGTCGAGATCTTTACTGAACCTCTCCAAAAACTCGACCTTCATTAGGACTTAAGCTTTTTCATAATAGAATCTCTGGACACCTTTTTGCTACGATCGGTCTGCTTCATTAGCATCGACATTCCAGCATCCTCAATTTGCTCTTTTTCCATGACGGTAGAGCTAAATCCAAGCTTTTTAAGAAGATCTGCCAGAAACCGAATTTCTGCTTGATTTTTTGGTGTAATAACGAGGGCTTTCATGGTTCTCTTGATGTACTACAAAGATAAGGAATTCCGGCACAAGCACTAACAGCGGTTTGGCTCCAGACCTTTTTTTGATTAATTTTAATGGCCCGGTCCACCTTCGCTAAAGCTTCGGTGGACGCGGTCGGCACGGCGCCAAACCGCAGAACGTTATAGGGCATTGTTAGACGACCGACAAACCATCGAAATATCGACAGACAAAATGAAAGACAGCCGACCCTTCGCAAAATTAAAAGAGGTGCTTTGCCAGCACACAAGCCGCCACAAAAGCACCACATTTAATTTTGCCCGACCGCTCCAAAAGCCCACCCACCACCCGACATGCAGACCGTTGACAATTTGACTGCAACTTTCAAGACAAAAACGGTTTAAAAACTTAACTTTACGACCTTAACGAATTGACAATATAAATGGCACATAGAGATTTATCAAAAGCTAAAAACGGAAAGAACGATGAGTTTTATACGCAATACCACGACATAGAAAAAGAAATGACCGCGTATAGAGACTTTAATCCAAATGTATTTCGTGGCAAAACCGTCTTGTTACCTTGTGACGACCCTGAGTGGAGTAATTTTACAAAGTTTTTTGCTCAAAATTTTGAACGATTTAAACTTAAAAAGTTAATCAGCACAAGCTATGCTGTGGAAAGCAAAAATTACAAAAGCAATTACCAACCAACACTTTTTGAAGTAAATGATCCTCAATATGACGAAAAAAAGACCAGGATAAATGGTAAAATATTTACATTGACAAGAGATAAGTCAGGAGACGGAAAAATTGATGTGAATGATTTAGAATGGACTTATTTAAAAGGTGACGGTGATTTTAGAAGTGAAGAAATAAAAAAGCTAAGAGATGAATCTGATATTATAGTTACCAATCCACCATTTTCATTATTTAGAGAATTTTTAGCGTGGATAATTGAGGCCAAGAAAAATTTCGTTATTATCGGAAACATGAATGCTATAACAATCGGGCAGTATAAACCATACAGGATGGCCGTGAGAGGATGGCATGCCGACACAAGTTTTCTTTTCCGCAACCTTTTCTGACTCATCCCATTCTCTGGCGGCCACGTTCCAACGGATTCCTATGCATTCGTTCCCATCCCATAACAGTTTTGCCACCGAAAAGGAATCCTCGCCACCATCAAATAGGACCGCTACCATTTCGACGTAATCCTTTGGGCTGGTTACATCTCTTGGATTACAATATATCATGACATTTATTTTTGATTGACAGGTTTAAGCGACCACCTAGATGACCACGGCGAGTGGCATAAAGGCGACCCGGCTTATCTTCTAATCTGGTATACTTCTATCTCGATTGCCGGAATATCGCCCGTGACGACGCTTGGTATGGCAACGTGTCTGATTA
Organism: Bacteroidia bacterium; assembly: GCA_020852255.1. NCBI lineage: Bacteria > Pseudomonadati > Bacteroidota > Bacteroidia > Bacteroidia bacterium. The sequence continues at coordinate 4,051 of JADZBD010000005.1, forward strand.
TGAAAATCTCGGGGGTCAAATCCCCCATCACGTCGTAAAGGAAAAAATCGGCAAGTTCCCTTTCGCCGGCGACTTTCATTTTAACCGTGTCCCCGTTTGAAATAACGCTTAGGAAAGTCTCCCATTTGGAGGCAATATAAGTTGTGGAAACAGAAACGCCATCGTGTTCCCTCGTCTTGACAACGCCTTCGCCCTGCGCCGCGCCAGGGTTATCTGCTCTGTCGTCGTAAGTGTAGTTGAAGGTTTCCAAGGTGTCAAAACAATTGAAGTGCTGTCCTTTTTCTAAATATGCTTTTTTAATGCTTTGAAGCGTCATTGCACTATCGGAAATTAGAGACAACAGGGTATCCTGGCCAACGCTATAATGCTTCCAATAAAACAATGAATCTGCCTGTAATTCTACGTGATTCTTGAAAGCGGTGAAGATAATCATGTCGCCCTTCGCGAGGCATACGCTTGCTCTGGTGTCCAGCAATTCCGAAGCCACAAGCCGAATTTGCATTTCTTTCGTTCGAGAGGGGGCCGAACATCCGAACCATACCGCACACAGGACCACAGGCGATAGAAAAAGAATCCGTGATTTTTCCCTGTTCATTTTTTCTTGCCCTTAGCCTTCCAATCATACAACGGAACATCGTCGGGAAGCTTGTTCTTTTTATAGTACTCCACGATATTTTTCTCGTTAAAAATGAACGTTGTTTGCTTTCCAGCTTCCAACCTGACAACATATGGTGGGTTTTTCACTTTCCCTTCCTGCTGCAGCCAGAAATAAGCCCTAGCCATCTTCCATGTGGCGTCCTTTTTGGCCGCAGCTGATAGCTGATTCAAGTCGCCCCAGTATCCCTGACGAAGAAAACCAGGATATGGATTTACCGTTGAGGTCGTTTCATCATGGCCGTTTTGATTTTCTATGATGTTTTCAAGTGTTTGCGCGCTGCTTTCCGAGAATGAGTCCAAGACACATTCGGAACGCTTCCTCATTTCCTCAAAATGGCGATAGCTCCGAATGCTTATAAACGTCTTTTCTCCAGGTAAAAGCGAAAACGTTTTTACCGTTTTTCCAGCGCCGTAATCGCCAAGGAAAGAACAGGTTTTATAGTGCAAGACCAATACGATGGTCGGTTTCGGGGTTTTGGGGCGGGGCATGAAATGTATGACCGGCCTCCCCCATAAATTTCTTCGAATAATGGGCCTCTTGCCCTTTACCGACTGGTTTACTATTTCAGACAGGTTAATGTCCGATATAGTCGCGTCTTCATTTTCCTTCACCGAGGTCCTGAGCGTATCGCCTCTAACTTCCGATTTAGTAGCAATAGAACTTATAACCGGTTGTTGGGACAGATAAAAACTATTAACGAATAGCGGATTAGGGGAGCCTCCTAGCAGGGCATCGTTGACCAACTGCGTTATCTGGCTTGCAGGAAGTTCGCTTAGCACATCGAACAAATTTCCCACAGGAGGGTTATTTGTCTCCGGCTTGAAGCAAGCGGGATTTACGTTCAACTTGATGTATCCGGACGAGTCAAAACACGTGGAATCGGGAAGCTTATAGTTCAGGATTGAAGCCTGGCCGTCAGGGTCAAGCTTGATAAACGGTTCTTTGTCAATACAGCTTGACGGGTTAGGGTCCGGAACCGGAAGCGGAAGAGGAGTGACTGCCATGGAAAAGATTTTAGCAGTAAATTTTTATTGGAAGAAAAAGGGGAAACAAGGCACGAAAACCTTGCATTCCCCCAACGCAACAAATGTATAATTTGTTTCCAAGGAGCCAAATTTTCCACGGTAAAAGTTTTAAACAGTTTGCTGCGGAGGTTCGACCCTAAATTTGGAAGTAATAATTTCATATGGCGGATGTTCCGTTCATCGATGATGCCACCTAATCATACATGTAACAAAGAATATACAACTAATATGAATAGAAAAATTGGTATTTACAGTTCACTTATTAATGTTTCAAGTGTAGCTGCCTTTTCATTGTGTATGATTATTGATTCATACTACTATTCATTTCTGGTGTGTATGTTCATCGCATTTAGTTTCATCCCTATAATTTGTGCCTTTAGCCATTATTGCAATAGTGATAAGAAGGTGGCGGGTAATATTGCAATTGCATTCGCTAGTATATATGCGGTGATCATTTTTATTGTTTATTACGCACAAGTAACTACTGTTGCATTCGGAAATTTAGATGATCAGGTCTCTCAAATAATTGATTATTCAAAGTTTGGATTATTTTTTAATTATGATTTGTTCGGTTATGGAATCATGTCTCTTGCTACTTTTTTTGCGGGGTTAACCATCAATATAAGGTCGAATGCAGATATATGGTTAAAATGGCTTTTAATTATACATGGTGCTTTCTTTGTGGGTTGCTTTATTATGCCAATGCTTGGTTTGTTTGGCCCAAATACGCAAGGAGCAGACTGGATCGGGTTTGTAGTTTTGGAATTTTGGTGTATTTATTTTATTCCTATTGGCGTTCTATCATTTATACATTTTAAAAAGAAGACTGAGTAAATTAGCAAATTGGATATGTTTTATTGTTTTTAAGCGGTGTTTTTGATATTTGTGGATTAATTGATACAACTAAAGGTATAGGAGCAATTTTTTATGCGCCTGGTGGACTATGGGAATTAATAATTTTTCCAGCATGGCTTTTTATAAAAGGATTTAATTGTGGAGCCGGGCGGAATCGAACCGCCGTCCAATCAGGGAAGAGATAAGCCTTCTACATGCTTAGCGCATTTTGATTGTAGGGAAAGGTCCGTCAAATACGCCAACCTAACCTCTCCTTAGTCCCTGATATTGCACAACTACGGAACACTCATTGCACAAACCCCGATTTTATGGAGCTCCTGATCGGGACGCTACAGGGTGGCGCTTCCCGGGGAGCTAAGGCTAGCTAATACCTGGTATTAGGCAGCCATGGCGTAGTTTGTCTCGCCATTTAGAGTTGTGAGAATTGATATTAACGTGCTGCACTCCCAACGCACGACATGCTTACTTACCTTTTCATCCTGCTGTCAAAACCGGTCGGCCCCAATAGTGTAGGATGTTTTCAAAGAACTTCCTTCAAAGATACAAAAATCGTACCTTCGGGCTCCTGCCTGACAGGCTGACACTCATTGAGATATGAAAATCGCCGTTTTAAGAGAAGGTAAAATGCCCCGCGACCGCAGAGTGCCGTTCACCCCGGAACAATGTGCCGCCATTCCGGCCATCTTCCCGGGTACCACCGTTTGTATCCAGCCCAGCGAATGGCGCTGCTTTCCGGACCAGGAATACAAGGATGCCGGAGTGGATGTACGGGAAGATATCAGCGCCTGCGATGTGTTCATGGGCATCAAAGAAGTACCTAAACAGGACCTCCTCCCGGAAAAAACCTATTTCTTCTTTTCCCATACCATTAAAAAACAACCGCATAATAAAACACTCATGCAGGAACTGCTCAAAAAAAAGATCCGCATGATTGATTATGAAACCCTCACCGATCCGGATTTGAACCGTATCCTCGGCTTTGGACATTATGCCGGACTCGTGGGCGCCTACAACGGAATAAGGGGATACGGATTGCGTTACAATCTCTTTTACCTGAAACCCGCAAACCAGTGCCACGACCGCCGGGAAATGGAAAAGGAACTGAAAAAAATCCGGCTCCCGAATATCAAAATTGTAATCACCGGAAACGGACGCGTTGCCAACGGAGCCATCGAATTGCTGGGAATGCTGAAAATCCGCCGCATTACTCCCTACGAATTCACGCAGTTCTCCTTCCGCGAGGCAACTTATACGCAGCTGCATTCCTACAATTACAACGAAACGAAAGACGGATCGCCCTGGGATACGCAGCACTTTTATTCTCATCCGGAAGATTTCCGCTCCACCTTTGGAAAATATACTCCGCACTGCGATCTTCTGGTACACTGCTCCTTTTGGGATCCGCGTGCACCCCGGCTTTTCAGCAAAGAGGATATGCGCTCCCCCGGCTTCCGCATAAGTGTGATCGCCGACGTAACCTGCGATATCGACGGCTCCATCCCCTCTACCACCAAGCCTTCTTCTATTCAGGAACCGTTCTATGGCTACGATCCGGTAACCGAACGAACGGGAGAACCGTTCGCCAATCAAAGCATAACCGTAATGGCCGTGGATAATCTTCCCTGCGAATTGCCCAGAGACGCGTCGGAAGGCTTCGGCAAAGAACTGATCGAAAAAGTACTTCCCGCACTCACCGGAAAAGATGAACCCGGCCTGCTGGCCCGTGCTACCATTTGCCAAAATGGAAAACTAACGCCGCGCTTTGAATATTTGACCGATTACACTCAACCTGTTTAGCCTCTCCGTTTCTCAATATCCCTTCTATGTCCGTCCACTACTCCGACTACCTGCAACTCGATAAAATCCTGAAATCCCAGGATCCGGAAAGCGATAAAACAGGCGTTGAAGCCCATGATGAAATGCTCTTCATCATCATTCACCAGGCCTATGAACTCTGGTTCAAGCAAATCCTCTTTGAAATTGATTCCGTAGGGAAAATCATGAACAAGCCCGCGGTGAACGACAACAGCAATGAATTGCAAACGGTTGTTCACCGTACAGACCGCCTGATCACCATTCTTAAAGTTCTTGTACATCAGATTGACATCATGGAGAGCATGACGCCAATGGATTTCCTGGACTTCCGTGATCTTTTACGGCCGGCATCGGGCTTCCAGAGCTGGCAGTTCAAGATCACCGAGGCGAAACTGGGATTGAAATTTCAGCACCGGCACGGACAGGAATATTATATCTCCCAGCTTCGCAAGGAACATGTAGAAATGATACGCGAAGTGGAATCGCGGCCCACCCTGCTTGAACTGGTGAATGCCTGGCTGGAACGCATGCCCTTTTTTGATGATCATACGAACTGGGACGGATTCCCCGCACCCGACGGAAAAATGCATTCGTTTTGGCGTACGTACAGGGAACTTTATGAAAAGAGCCTCGCCGAAGGCGAAAAACAGAACCTGAAATGGTTCGACACGGTATTCTTTTCGGAGGAAAAGGAACCGGAAAGAGGACTTTCCGCAAAAGCCTGCCGCGCCGCCCTGTTCATTATGCTTTACAGAGGCTACCCCCTGCTTCACCAGCCCTTTCGCCTGCTTCAGAACCTGTTGGAAATAGATGAGCAGCTCAGCACCTGGAGATTCCGGCATATGAATATGGTGCACCGTATCATCGGGATGCGAACCGGCACGGGAGGAAGCACCGGAAAGGAATACCTGAAAGGTGCCCTGGAAAAACATTATATCTACAAAAACCTGGCAGCCCTTACCTCCTTTCTGATCGAACGGAGAAAACTGCCGAATCTTCCCAGAGAAGTGGAAAAACGACTCGGATTTTCGCTCTGAAATGCAACGATCCGCTTAGTTTCTACATCTTTACCTCAAACCCCTCAAAAATGAAAAAACTGCTCTTCCTTCTTTTTTCCGCTTTCTTTCTTAACGCTGCCGCCGGAGAGGATCTTTTTCTCCGCGCACTGAAAGGAAAAAAATCTTCCGGCGGAAATACGTACATCGTTATTGGCGCACGGGGCGGACCCATGGCCACCTGGTTTTTCAATAAAAATGTGATTGACGATGACGGAATACAGCAAAAATTTTCCGGAGGAGCTTACGGAGGCGGAATGCTGGGACTGCATCTGACAGAAATGGTAGCCATCAACGGAGAATTCCTCTTTGCTTCGTATAACCGCAAATGGGCCAGCGGAATTGATACGCTCAGCTGGACATCCAGAACCAACCTGAAGTATATGGAGATCCCTGTGCTGCTGCACCTGGATTTTGAAGGATTTAAATACCTTGAACTTGGAATCAAATTCGGTATCCTGAATTCTGCCAAAGAAAGTTTTGACTCGGACTATCTTTCCTATTCCAACGAAGATGTGAAAAAGTACTTTTCCGGTAACAGCAAAGCACTCGTTTTCGGCTGGGGAACCGGCCTGTTTGGATCCGGCGGACTCCTGCTCAGCACAGGAGTTCGGCTTACCTACGGACTGGATGATATTATCAGCGACGAAGGCGGACGCGGTGACGAATATTATCCCATGGCAGACCCCACAAAACCTAAATCGTACCAGAAAACCAACCTTATTACTGCCGCCTTTCATCTCTCCCTGGACTTCGATCTGGGATGGGTAGTAAAATCAAGTTGCGGAAGGAATTATAAGTTCACGCTTTTCCAGCATTGATGTATGCCTTCTCGAGTATATACTATGACAGAAATAATATATACCACAACGTTGCGAAAAACCTTACCCAGTGGTATGGATATAATCTTCGCCTGCTGAACCGGGTTGAGATCAATGCCAGCATAGGTTTCCTGTTATACTGAACATGCGGAAAACAAAACTTCTATTCCGGCTCTTTTGCGTCAGTTGGTTCCTTCAGGGAGCGGTACTTTCTCAATCCATTCACCAGGAACAGTCGGAACTGTACCGGGCCTTTAACCTTACTGCGGAATCTCAATGGGATTCCCTTCGCGCACAGCATGCTTCTTCTCCTGTACAGCCTGCCCCGTACTCCCCTTCTCCCCGCTCCGCCTGTACCTTACAAAAACGTGTTTTCGGATGGCACCCCTACTGGATGGGAAGTACGTATAACAACTATAACTGGTCGCTGATCTCCGACCTCTCGTACTTTTCCTACGAAGTAGACGCCGCCACAGGCAACGCCGTTACCACCCATAACTGGAGTACCGCCGCAGTGGTTACCGCCGCCCAGGCCAACGGAGTACGGGTCAATCTCTGCGCCACTCTTTTCTCCTCCCACGCCACGTTCCTCACCAACTCCACAGCAAAACAAAACTTCATCAGCACAATCATTGCTCTGGTTCAGCAAAGAAATGCCAACGGATGCAATATCGACTTTGAAGGCGTGCCTTCATCCCAAAGTGCCAACTTCACCGCCTTCATGATCAGCCTCTGTAACCAGATGCATGCCGCCATTCCCGGTTCCGAAATATCTATCGCCCTGCCGGCTGTAGACTGGAGCAACGTGTACGACGTAGGGGCGATGGTGGGATATGTTGACCTTTTTATTATCATGGGCTACGACTACTACTGGAGCGGCAGCACCACAGCCGGCCCTACCGATCCTTTGTATAATTTTGAGACTTCGTATAATTATACTCAGCCGAAATCCATTACGTATTATCTGAACGACGGAGTTCCGCCCAGCCAGCTGCTGCTCGGAGTGCCCTACTACGGACGTGAATGGCCTACCTCTCTTCAAACAATTCCCTCCCCGACAACTGCCAGCGGCACAGCCAGAATTTACAGCTACGTTCGCAACAATCCGGGCACCTACAGTGCAGCGCTCTGGGATCCCAACAGCTTCACTCCCTACTACTCCTTTTACACCACCCAATGGAACCAGTGCTTCATCAACAGTTACTATTCACTCGGTAAAAGATACGATGCAGTAAACCAGCTCGGGATCGGCGGCATCGGCATCTGGGCACTCGGATATGATGACGGATTTTCCGAACTCTGGAATACGATTGAACAAAAATTTACTGACTGCCGGATTATACCCTGCACTGATACCATTTATGATACCGGAGGCCCGAACCGGAATTATTACGACAAAGAGGATTACACCTTCACCCTTTCTCCCACCAACACTGCCTCCTTTACCGTGCAGTTCAGCAGCTTCAGCACCGAAGTAAATTACGATACACTCTGGATATGGGACGGACCCGGTACCAACTCTCCGCTTATTGGATTCTATCACGGTACTTTTTCTCCCGGTACCTTTTCCTCCTCCGGACCCTCGCTCACCTTCCGCTTTAAGTCGGATCCGGGTATCGTGCAGTCCGGCTATTTATTTACCTACCAATGTTCCATGGTTGGAACTGAATCAGCAGAAGTATCCATGGCTCCTGCGCCATGGCCAAATCCCCTCGCAGCCGGTGAGGAACTCTTCCTGGGAACCCCCGACGGAACTCCCTGCCGCCTCATTAATCCGGCCGGGCAAACCCTGTTTTGGGGCATCACTTTTCAAGGAAAATTCCGAATTCCAGGTAATATGGCGGAAGGAATATATTATATTGATTATCAATACAATGACAATATTTCAATGCATAAATTGATGATCCTGAGCAGATGATATGTTGATAAATATCATAGTGCATTATGATGTTCGTCATAATAACAGAAGCATTGAAAAAGGATTTTTGGCCATAACCTGAAAAGATCCTGCCATGAACAACAAGCCAGAATTCGCCCCGGACACTGCTTCACACACAGCCACAGCACTCTCTTATTGGGAAGAGATGGAACAGCAACGGTTCGGACTGGTTCCGGTCATTTTGCTTATCATCGGTTGCCTGGGAGGAGTGGCCGCCGGATTTGCCAATGATGCCGGAGTATTGCCATTGCTTCTTGTTTTACTTCCAACCATGGTTGCCATGTGCATCATACTGGCGGTAATGAAAATGAAGTTTATTGTTCAGTCCTCTTCGGTAGCGGTTCTGATTGATCTGGCCATTATACTTCTCTACGCATTTTCCTGAATAACAAGGGAGTAAACACGCAGTTTTCTTATTAAATTTGGAAGGATGAGACCACTCATCCTTCTTTTTTTTATTCCGTTCGCTTTACAGGCCCAGGAGGTGATGAAAGCCCCGTTCACCCTGCTTGGCCCCATCGGTTCACCCGTGTATTACGATCTGAAATCAGCACTGCGTGATGCAGACCAGTGCTACAAACTCGATCTCGGAAAAGTTGCGATTGATACCGTGAAACAGTTTCCCCGTATCGGAGAACTGAAAAATTTGCAGGTGCTGTCACTTGAATATAATCAGCTCACCCGTCTGCCGGATGAATTTTCGAAACTTAGCGCCCTGCTGTATTTCTCTACAAGAAACAACGCGCTGAAGTCGCTCCCGCGCGGCTTTGGAGATCTTTACTCTCTCATGTATCTCGATCTGCAGAACACGGCACTTGACTCTCTGCCTGCCGAGCTGGGTTATCTTAGCCGGCTGAAGATCCTGCATGTTCACAACAATGTTACAGATACATTGCACCTTGCTTCCTCTCTTGGTCACCTGCCCGCTTTGCAGGATCTGCTTATTTATAACTGTCTGATTGATACACTCCCCCCTGATATCAGAAATCTGAATAGCTTAAAAAGACTCACGCTGGTTAAATGCGGAATGGATTATATTCCTGCGGAGGTAGGAAAAATCAGGGAACTGCAGATCCTCATTCTCGAACATAACAAGATCACGCACTTTCCAAAAGAACTTTGCTACCTTGATAAACTTGAATTCCTTTCCTTGCGAAACAATCACCTGAACAAGTTGCCCGATGAGATCTGTTTTCTTACCAGCCTGGGAGTGCTGGATCTGCGGGGAAACAATTTTACAGATCACCAGATAGAAGTATTACGCATCCTACTTCCCAAAGGCTGCCAGATTATTACTAAGTAAATGCCGCTCATGAGATCTTTCACTTGTTCACTAACACTTTTATTCACCTGCCTTTCTCTTTTTTCTCAGGATCCCCGGTTCTCCCATCCCTACAATGCCCCCCTGTACCTGAATCCGGCGCTGGCGGGTTCCACGGGGGCCGGGCGTTTTGCATCATTGTTTCGTGATCAGTGGCCGGGGTTAACCTATGATTATAAAGTACTCTATCTTTCCTACGACCACATGCTCAATTCCTACAACTCAGGATTGGGGATGTATTTCATGCGCGACGATGCGGGCACGCTGAAAAACAACCTGCTTGGATTTGCCTACAGCTATAAACTGGAGTTGGCGGATAAAAAACTGAGGATAAATCCGGGTCTTGATTTCAACCTGCTCACCTCGCTCCTGGATACATCGAACCTGACATTACCGGGAGAAGAACTCTACACCCAGAAGAATAACTTTGACATGGGTTTCGGTATGCAGGCCACTACCGCAAGGATAAATGCAGGGGCCGTTGTGAGGCATCTGCTGCAACCAAATGTCAGTTTCACTAAAGGCGGATCAGCCAGGCTGGGACTGAAATACACCGGGATCTTTGATTACACGCTGGGAGATATCAAAGAGAACAAAGCCTTCAAGATCAACCTGGGATTGTTTTACGAAATGCAATACGGCTTTGAACACTACACCGGTACCCTGGTTGCCGCCTGGCGCAAATTCAGGCTGGGCGCAGGGTACAGCAGCGGCGATGTGCTTATCCTGAAGGCTGCCTGGGAAGGAACTATTTTCCGGCTCCGTTACAGTTATGATATTTATACCGGCTCCTTCCTGAGTAATTCGGGCGGGTCGCACGAAGTAAGCACGCTTTTTAATCTCTTCAGAAAGAAAAAGAAAGATGATTTTCTAGAAATGAATAATTTTCACTTTTAATACCTTAAGTTATGTTTTTCGGAAAAGACAAAGACGACAAGAAAACGGACAAAAAGGAATTCAAGCCTTATAAGTTCAAAGACATCAAGGTCTATTCATCCGATGAATGGATGGCTGAAAGCACCAAAAAGTACCGGACCGTTTTCGACCGGATGGAAACGGATTACATCCGCGTGGAATTCTCCTTTTACAATAAGCTCTTTGATGAAGAAGAATGGGAAGGCACTGTAACACTCAAAGCGTATTCGCTCGACGGCGACAACCGGAAGGAACTTTGCAACCTGGAGACAAAACGCCCGGTGAAGACGGATGAGAATATTGTATACGTACGCGATGGATGGGGTAATGCCACTCCCGGGGCCTTCTGGTTCCGCGGCGATTACATCTGGGAAGCATGGATCAACGGCGAACTCATCGGCTCAAGAAAGTTTTTCGTGGAGGATATAGGAAAGGTAACGCGCGACTCCAACCTGTATTTTGAGATAGAAAGTCTGAAAATGTATGAAGGCGGGGATTCTGAAAACACAAACGTCTCCAAAAAATACCTGAAAGAATTTTCCAAGAAAGATTCCCGGTATATCTGGACGGAACTGAACCTGAAGGTGACCACCCCCTCCGATTTCAACTGCGAGATCTTTTTTAACTTCTTTGACGATGCCGGGCAACCGAAGGGACAGGATCAGCGCATGCAGTTCGTAAAGAAAGATTCTACCGGAAAGATCATCACCTTTCATGCCGGATGGGGGCGTTCTACGCCCGGGATATGGACGGATGACAAGTACACCATGGAAATCGTGTTCATGGATACGCTCATCGCCGCGGTACCCTTCAAAATGCATCCGGATACAGCCACGGAAGGCGAGGTAACCATACTTCACTCCATTGAAGAAACACTTTCCACCGACGGCGGCACTGCGAAGAAGAAAACCGCTGAAACACAGGAACCGGCCAACCTGGAAGAGGTGATGAAGGAACTGGATGAACTGGTAGGCCTGGAGGAGATCAAAGCGGAGATCCGTAAAAACATCAACTACCTGCACTTCGTTAAACTACGCAAGGAAAAGGGGTTTGAAGATTCAGGAAATCTGGCCCTGCACAGTGTATTCACCGGAAACCCCGGTACAGGTAAAACAACGGTGGTACGACTGCTGGGTAAGATCTACAAGCAGATGGGGCTACTGAGTAAAGGCCATGTGAAGGAAGTTGACCGCGCCGATCTCGTTGCGCAGTACATAGGACAAACGGCTCCAAAGGTTAAGAAAGCGATTGATGAGGCGCGCGGGGGAATTCTGTTCGTGGATGAAGCGTACGCTCTTTCCCGCGCAGGGAGCGATTCCAATGATTTCGGACCTGAGGTGATTGAAATTCTGCTCAAGGAAATGAGCGATGGGAAGGGTGATATTGCCATCATGTTCGCAGGCTATCCCAAGGAGATGGGTGGCTTCCTGGAAATGAACCCGGGCTTGCGCTCCCGCATCAATTATCATTACAACTTCCCCGATTATCTGCCGGAAGAGCTGATGAAGATCTGCGAAAGCTCTGCAAAGAAAAACAATGTTACCCTCACGGCTGATGCGCTCAACCAACTCACCGAATACATTACAGATGCCTACCGCTCCCGTGATGAAAGCTTCGGTAATGCACGTTTCGCAAACTCCATCATTACAGAAGCAAAAATGAACATGGGCATCCGCCTCATGAATCATCCCGACATCAAAAACCTGAGCAACGAAATTCTTTCCACCATTGAGGCCGACGATATCCACAAGGTATTCGAAGGACGCACAAGGAAAAAGCTTAAGCTCAGCGTGGATGAGAAATTGCTGAAAGAGGCGCTGGACGAACTCAACGGGATGATCGGCATGCGAAACATCAAAGAGGAGGTGAATGAACTGGTGAAGCTCGTACGCTTTTATCAGGAAACCGGCCGGGATGTGCTCGGAAAATTCTCGCTTCACAGCGTTTTCACCGGAAACCCGGGCACAGGTAAAACCACCGTGGCAAGAATCATCGGAAAAATTTACAAAGGACTGGGAGTGCTGGAGCGCGGTCATGTGGTGGAATGCGACCGGGAAGGACTCGTGGCAGGCTATGTTGGTCAAACAGCCACAAAAACAGCTGAAAAGGTGAATCAGTCAATGGGAGGAATACTTTTCATTGATGAAGCCTACGCATTAGTAGACCAGCGCGGCGATTCACACGGCTTTGGTGGAGAAGCCATTGCCACTATTCTGAAACGTATGGAAGATCACCGGGGACAGTTCGGCGTGATTGTGGCCGGATACCCGGGTAATATGAAAGAATTTATTGAAACGAATCCGGGTCTGAAATCGCGCTTCGATAAAACCTACCATTTTGAAGATTACTCGGCGGAGGAACTGATGGAGATCTGCCTGATGCTGTTAAAAAAGGAAAAACTGCATCCGACCCCTGAAGCGCTGGCGCATCTGCAAAAATACTTCACCCATCTTCACGCAGGCCGCGACAAACATTTCGGGAATGCCCGCACTGTCCGCAATGCCGTTGGAGAATGCATTAAAAACCAGCACCTGCGAATGTCCGGTATCCCCTCCGCACAGCGTACACGCGAAATGCTCGAAATTCTGACGCTGGAGGATGTCAGGGAGTTTGAAGCGCCGGAAGTACGATCGCAGGGAAGCAGTTTGGGGTTTAAGTATGGGAAAGGGTAGTTAAAGATTGTCGTTACCTCTCCCCCGCGCAGGCTTCTCAATGGGTGGAAGGGTACAATGCAGCCGGAAAACCGCTCGGATTTTATATTCAAAATCCTCAATAGTTTCAAACTTCATACTCCAAACCTACCTCCCCCAGACTACCACTAAAACTCCATCCCCAGGCAAATTGTCAGCGCCGGATCGCGGAAATAGACACTGTTCGAAAAATTATTTCCTGTGTAACGGATGCGGGAGAGATTATGCCGGTAATACGCTTCGAGATAAATGGCCTTTTTGTAATCAGTGGATACTTTATGTTCCAGACCCATCCCTCCCATCATGATCCCTCCTCCTCCGTCAAAAAGTGCGTTGTGTTCAACAGACATATCTGAATAGCCCTTCCACACGATTTGTCCTGTTGCATTATCACTCACTTTTGTGGAAGACCCGAACAAAGCCCGGAATGCCCATCCGCCGGAGATGTAAAATATATTTAACTGGTTGTCTTCATTTCCGAACGACTGCTTGAAGAGAAAAGGGAACTGCAGCTGGTGTATCCATAACTGATGCGTATAATCGAACTGTTTATCGAATATCTGCGGCGTTGTGGTAAAATAGTAACTATCAAAGGTCATACGCTGGCCCAGATAGTCCACTCCCATCAGGAATTTCAATCGTGCCCCCCGCTTGAAATTAAATTCTCCGTGCCATGAAAGTCCCAGGCCTCGTCCGGGCCGCGTATTATCGGTAACATCCGGATTATTGCGGTAAAAAATAAGGGAGGGCATAATTCCCCACCGGTTTTTAATCACGGCGTCTTTCGGCTTATTCTCTACTTTGCCGCCCAGATCATCCTTTTGGGAAAGGAGCGGGCCGGAACACAGGAGCGCAAGAAAAAATAAAATTTTATTTCCGGTCCCGCGCATATACAATCTCTCCGTTTACAATGGTAAAAAGTATTGGAATACCGGTGATGCTTTCTTCCGGCTCCTTCATCAGGTCTCTTTCCAGCACTACCAGGTCGGCGAATTTTCCGGTTTCGATACTTCCCTTCTCCTGTTCCTCAAAATTGGCATAAGCAGCCCAGATGGTCATTCCTTTCAGTGCATTTTCTCGGGAAAGAGCGTTTCCGGACTGGAACCCTCCTTCGGGCCATCCCTTTTTATCTTTCCGGACCACCGCGGCATAGAACGTTTCGAGGGGATAGATATTCTCAATAGGAAAATCTGTTCCCAGTGCCACTTTTCCGAATGACTTCAGGAGATCATTATACGCATAAGCAAATTTCACACGTTCCGGTCCCAGCCGGTCGCCTGCCCAGTACATATCCGATGTAGCATGTGTAGGCTGAATGGAGGGAATGACCCCGAAGGAGCCGAACCGGGCGAAATCGCTCCCATTCACAACCTGACAATGTTCGATACGGAAACGTGCCGTTTTGTTTCCGCCCAGCACATGATTATAGAGATCCAGGATCATACGGTTAGCAGAATCTCCGATGCAGTGCGTGTTCACCTGGAATCCTTTTTCCAGCAATTGGTGCGCATACATATCATAATGCTCATACGTGCGGAGGATGAAACCATGATGGCCGGTAAGATCTGAATACGGATGCAGCAAACAAGCCCCGCGGGAACCCAGGGCGCCGTCGCCGTAAAATTTAAACGATCGGATATTCAGTCGCTCCGTTTTATACGGACCCGTTTTTAAAAAGTGTTCGTAATTCACGGATGAATCAGACATCATCGCATAAACGCGCATCTTCAGCGTTCCGTTCTTGTGCATGGCATCAATCAGGTCCGTCTCGTCTTTCATCAGTCCTGCATCATCCACGGTTGTAAGTCCGGCGGCGAAACAATTGCTCTGTGCGTCGAGCAGGGCTTTCCGGAGCTGTTCCGCTCCCGGAGGAGGGATGAACTTCTCTACCAGATCCATGGCATTATCGGTGAGCACGCCTCCTTTCAGAATTTCACCACCTGCAACCTTCGTGTTCTCAGTAATCCCTCCCGCTTCCAGGGCTTTTTTGTTCGCCAGGGCGGCATGCCCGTCGATGCGGCGGATAAAAACCGGGCGGTCAGGAAATAGAATATTCAACGTATCGTTCACCGGAAATTCTTTCACTTCCCAGTCGTTCTGATCCCAGCCCCTCCCGAGCAACCATCCGTTGGGGTGTGTTTTAGCAAACTCCACTACCCGGGCGATGACTTCGTTAAAAGAAGCGGTGCCTTTCAGATCCACGCGTTGCAGACTCAGGCCATAATTCAGAAAATGGCAATGTGCGTCAATAAAGCCCGGGTATACGGCCGCGCCGTTCAGGTCTTTCTCCGTAAATGATTCAAAGTTATCCAGTATCTCCTCGTTGCTTCCGCTGGCTATGATTTTCCCTCCCATAATAGCCACTGCCTCGTGAACAGAGAATGCAGAATCCACCGTATAAATCACACCGTGATGAAGGATAAGATCAGCCGGCTTTTTGCTGCTGCAGGAGGCCAGAAGGATTCCAAGCACTCCGGCGAACAGAACGTATCGCATTTTCATAGCGTTTAAATTAGATCAAAAATACGACAAAAGAGGGGAACCCCTGAAGCGGTCACTTCCGCACCACCGTAGTTGAATTCGCCTGCGCCGCGGGCGTCATCACCACATCCAGAATATTTACATGCGCGGGGCGGGAAGCCACCCACCACGCTGTTTCCGCAATATCCTCTGCGGTCAGAGGTTGTATCCCCTTGTACACTGCCCCGGCTCTTTCCGCATCGCCTTTAAAACGCACGAGGGCGAATTCCGTTTCGGCTAAACCCGGACAAATGCCCGTTACCTTGATATGATGCTGAACCATGTCAATGCGCATGGCTTTATTCAGCGCATCTACGGCATGCTTTGTAGCACAATAAATATTTCCATTGGCATATACTTCCTTCCCCGCTATTGAACCGATATTGATGATATGACCCGATTTCCTTTCGATCATTCCGGGTGCAACCGCACGCGTGATGTAGAGCAGACCTTTAATGTTCGTGTCAATCATACGTTCCCAGTCATCAACGATTCCCTCCTGCAGCGAACTCAGTCCCACTGCCAGTCCTGCATTGTTCACCAGAACATCCACTTTCTCCCATCCGTTCTTCAGGCTCTGCACGGCATCCTTCACCGCCTCCTGCTGCCTTATGTCGAAACTCAGGGCAAGTGCTTTGCTTCCTGTGCTTTCAATTTCCGCTTTTACCTCTTCCAGCTTCTCTTTTCGTCTCCCGCAAATAATCACATCATAACCGTTGCGGGCGAATATATTTGCGATGGCTCTTCCGAAACCGGCAGTTGCTCCCGTAACTAACACCCTTTTCTCTGCCATACTTACTACTTACTGCCTGCAGCCAATTTACTTTTTCTGTAACCGTATAAAATATATACTACAAAACCAATCGCAAACCAGATGAAGAACCACTTCCATGCCGCACCTCCTATACCGGTCATGAGATAGCAACAGGACAAGAGTCCGAGAACCGGAATGAGGGAATAATTTTTAACAACCGAAAGGCCGGTCATCAGCAACATCAGTGCAAAAAAGAATAAGGTGCAGCCGTTAGACACTGCTGTATCACCGGAAAAATCAGTGAGTGAATACAGGTATTCTCTTTCCGCGCTGAACAACCAGGCGGCCACACCTCCGGTGATCAGGGGCATAAAATACTTCGCGTTGAAATACGGAATCCTGAATTTCCCTCTGGGCATACCCTCCTCATGGGCGGGAAGAAGAAGCACGCCGCCGCAGACCAGCACAAAAGCGAAAAGGGTACCAACAGATGTAAAATCCAGGATAAAACTTTCGTTCGTAAAGAGGAGCGGAACTCCCACTACCAGTCCGGTTACGATGGTAGAGAACCCCGGCGTTTTGAAGCGGGGATGAATCCGGGAAAATCGTGCGGGAAGAAGTCCGTCACGACTCATACTCATCCAGATTCTCGGCTGCCCCATTTGGAAAACGAGCAATACACTGGTCATGGCTACCACAGCGGCAATAGAAATGATGAATAACATCCACTTGACTTCCCGCAACTGGAATACTTCAGCGAGCGGATCCGACACGCCCAGCAGTTCATAAGTTACCATACCGGTGAGCACCAGAGAAAGAATGATATAAAGAATGGTACAAATGATGAGTGAATAGATCATACCTCTGGGAAGGTCACGCTGTGGATCTTTGGCTTCTTCCGCGAGTGTGGATACGGCATCAAAGCCGATATATGCAAAGAAAACCGAAGCCACACCTCCCATGACGCCTTTAAATCCCTCCGGCATGAAGGGCGTCCAGTTCCCGATATCAACATAAAAGAAGCCCACGATAATCACCAGAATCACGATGGCCAGCTTGATGATCACCATCAGATTGCTGAGGTTTCTTGATTCTTTTACGCCCACGTACACCAGCGCTGTAATGAAAACATTGATCATGAACGCGGGCATATCAAAAATAATCCGCAGTCCTGCAATCTGAGGTGCGTTGTTCCAGGCGGTGAGTCCCTCCCCGGTGGTATTGGAGAGGAAAGCTTCCTTAGCCGACAGGTAGTTGATGGTGAGCCATTCCGGGAAATGTATTCCCATGCCGTCCAGAAGGGAGGTAAAATATCCGCTCCAGGAGAATGCGACATAGATATTACCGATAGAATATTCCATCAGCAGGGCCCATCCGATGATCCATGCCATCACTTCGCCGAAGGAAACATAGGCATACGTATACGCCGAGCCGGAGACCGGCACACGCGAAGCGAATTCCGCATAACACATGGCGGTGAATCCGCAGGCGACAGCACAAATAATAAAAAGAAGAATAACCGCCGGGCCACCGGAAGCGCAGGCGCTGCCGATGCTGGAGAAACTACCTGCACCGATGATGGCTGCTATTCCGAAAAATGTAAGATCACGAACCGAGAGTACTTTATGGAGGGAACCATGCCCTTCCTCATCACCGGTGGTGACGGCATTCACGGATTTACGTCTGAAAAAACCGTTGGATGACATGCTTCTTGGTGCCGGCAATTTACATTTTATTCCTGAGTATGCGGGATCCAAAATGCAGGAACAAGGCGCCCTGAGCAATGAGGAACGGAAGCAAAGGGGTTTTGTAGCGGACAATGGCCCCTGTAACCGGGGTGGTGAGTCCGATCAGCAGTGCCAGGCTGAGGAAAAAGAAAAAGCAGAAAAAGAAAAGACTATTGACCGGACGGGCGTACGCCGGCACATCACGGTTCCGGCCGGCGCGGATCGCATAAATCAGGAAAAGAAAAACCGTCAGGTTTTCCAGCATCGCAATTCCCGAAAGAAAACCCGAATATTCCCAGGGCAAGGGCCGGGCCAGAACACTGAAAAGCGCGCCGGGTGCATGCAGGAAGAAGGAGGTCCATTCCGGCTCGAGCCGCGAAGTGCCGATTCTGCTTCCGGTATACGTCAGGCGAAGCAGTTCATGGTACTGCCGCTGCGGAAAACAAGTGACCACTGCCCCTTCCCTTTTATTTTTCCAGAGAAAAGCAGAAACCGGAGAAAGCGGAGAAGAAGTACTGTCGCCGTTCTTCCGGAAGGGAACCAGTTTTTCACCGTCGAGAGGAATATATAACGTGTCGGAAGTTTCCAAATCTACCACGTACGCTCCCCCGCGTGCCAGGAGCCAGAAATCGTTTTGCTTTTCACTTATCACTACCAGAGGATCCCGTTCTGTACCTGCTTTGATTGCAAAATACCCCGTGGAGATCAGCAGAAGGTAAACCACCGGAAATTTCCACACCGCTCCCCTGCCCTGCGGTCCTGTCCACCACAAAGCAAGCACCGCCGGAAGCAGGCAAAAAAGCACATACACTTTCACAGAGATCAGCAGCAGAAGGAACAGCAGCATCACCAGAACATCCCACAGCCGCATTTTTCCGAATAAGGGCTTCACGGAATAATAAAGGAAACCTCCCAGAGCGAACATCAGCAATCCTTCTTTGAGCACGCCGGAACTCCAGAAGAGCACAGACGGAATCAGGAAAATGCCGGAAAATATCCATCCCGACGGACCGGTGAAGGCGTGGAAGAAACGATACAGGTAAGTAAGTCCGCTCAAAGAGAGGAAACACATAACCACGGTGTGAATGTGAAAATTACCGGAGGATAGCAGAAACAGCAGCGCATTGAAACGCGTGATGGTTCTGTTATCATTATAAAAATTATACAGTTTCCCCAGGTTCCAGTTCGACATTTGGTGGTAGTACGCCGATAAATGCGGTGCATCCGCACCAATGCCGGTGAGCATGCGCAGGTAATCCGCCGGAGATTCTTTCAATGCAGAATACATCACCTTCGCATCATCGAAATAACGGAAGATGTCGCTCACAGAGCGGTCCGTGTAGTGCATGGTATAGATCAGGTACAGAACAAAACCCGTGAGTACCTTGAGCCAGAATAAGAGAAGAAACAAAACCGGGCTGGTTCCTTCCACTCTGAAAATGCGCATTCGGAGTACCAGAATACTTCCCAGAACGACTGCTACACAAAGGCCTGCTATATTCATGCTTAAGAGGCTCAAATATAGTTATTTAGGTGTTGAAAAGTTATCTATTTCGCAATCTTCCTTACCGGGAGGTATCGTTACATTTGTTTTCCTCAAAAAAGAAGCAATGGCAGACCTGATAAAAGAAGCGCTTCCCACAGCAGAAACCGCAAAGAAGTTAGGACTTCTGCCTGAAGAATATGAAAAGATCACCGCCCTGCTTGGGCGCCGCCCCAACTTCACCGAACTGAGTATCTATTCAGTGATGTGGAGTGAGCACTGTTCCTATAAAAACAGCATCACCTGGCTGAAGACCCTGCCAAAAGATGGGCCGCACATGCTGGCGAAGGCCGGAGAAGAAAATGCAGGGCTGGTGGACATAGGCAACGGGCTGGCCTGCGCATTTAAAATTGAATCGCACAATCATCCATCGGCACTGGAACCTTACCAGGGTGCGGCCACAGGAGTTGGCGGCATCAACCGCGATATATTTACCATGGGAGCCCGGCCGGTGGCCCAGTTAAACTCGCTTCGTTTCGGCGATCCGAACCTGGCAAAAACAAAATGGCTGATCCGGGGAGTGGTGAAAGGGATTGGTGATTACGGAAACGCATTCGGGATACCTACCGTAGGCGGAGAAGTTTTCTTTGACGAAAGCTTCAACGTTAATCCACTTGTTAACGCCATGAGTGTAGGAATAATGAAAGCGGGCGGAACGGTTTCCGCGATCTCTTACGGAGAAGGTAACCCGGTATTTATTGTAGGAAGTGCTACCGGAAAAGACGGCATACACGGCGCCGCCTTCGCCTCGAAGGATATCACTGAAGATTCCGCGAAGGATCTGCCGGCTGTTCAGGTGGGTGACCCATTTCAGGAAAAACTTCTGCTGGAAGCCAGTCTGGAAGTGATTGCAACCGGAGCTGTTATCGGTATGCAGGACATGGGTGCGGCGGGAATAACCTGTTCCACGTCCGAAATGAGTGCAAAAGGAGAACACGGCATGAATGTGTGGCTGGACAAGGTACCTACCCGGCAGGCGAACATGAAAGATTGGGAGATTCTGTTATCCGAGTCGCAGGAGCGCATGCTGGTAGTTGTGCAGAAAGGCCGGGAAAAAGAAGTGCAGCGTGTTTTTTCCAAATGGGATCTGAACTGCGTTCAGATAGGGGAAGTGACCACGGGCGACAGGCTGAAATATTTTATGCACGGAGAACTGGTGGCCGATGTGCCGGCCGGTTCACTGGTGCTGGGTGGCGGGGCTCCGGTATACACGCGCGAATACAAAGAGCCGGCATATTTTGCCGAATCAAAAAAGTTCAGAACAGACGATGTACCCGAGGCAAAAGATCTGCGGGCCGTAGCAGTGCATCTGCTCTCCCATCCCAACATCGCATCCAAACGATGGATTTATGAGCAATACGACAGCATGGTGGGAACCGTGAATATGAGTACCAATCAGCCATCCGATGCTGCGGTGGTGAATCTCAAGGACACACCTGCGGCGCTGGTGATGAAAGTAGATTGTAATTCACGCTACGTGAATGCCGATCCCGAGACAGGATGCGCCATTGCGGTTTCCGAATGCGCGCGGAACATTGTATGTACGGGTGGCGAGCCCAGCGCAGTAACCAATTGCCTGAACTTCGGAAATCCTTACAATCCGGAAGTATACTGGCAATTTGTGGGAAGCATAAAAGGGATGAGTGCCGCCTGCAGTAAATTCAAAACTCCCGTTACCGGCGGCAATGTGAGTTTCTATAACCAGAGCAGTTATGAAGGTCCTGTATTTCCCACCCCTACGATCGGCATGATCGGAGTGATGAAGGACAAGGAAAACCGCATGACGCTGGATTTTAAAAATGAGGGAGACCTGATTTATCTGATCGGCGAATCGAAGAACGACCTGGCCTCTTCCGAATATCTTTATTCATTTGTGGGCATAAAGAATACGCCCGCACCCTGTTTTGATCTGGAGGAGGAGTTTGCCGTTCAGGAAACGGTGAAACAATGTATCCGGGAACGGCTGGTTCAGAGCGCACACGATGTGAGCGACGGAGGGTTGCTCACGGCGCTGGCGGAATCTTCGTTTCCGCGCGACCTGGGCTTTGAGATTTTCAGCGACGGCAAGGTCCGTAAAGACGCTTTTCTTTTCGGTGAATCGCAATCGCGCGTAGTAGTTTCCGTACGTAAAGAAGACGAAACACGGCTGGTACGGCTGCTGAAAAACAATGGTACCGCATTCAGCAAAATCGGATTTGTGAAAGGAAAAGAGATGATGGCAGACGGAGAGCTGATCATGGCTACGCAGGAGGCGAAGGGGCTGTATACGAATTCCCTCGGCAATCTGATCAGCTCATGAACCGTGATGAATTACAACAATTTATTGCCGCTGAAGTACAGAAACTGGCCTTTCGCAAGGTAAGCATACATGAACCCCTGGTTAGTTCAAGGGTGCTGGATTCGATTTCTGTTATCGACCTGATCGTGCTGATTGAAGAAAAGATGAATAAAAAAATTCCGCAGGATCAGATCCGGGAAGAAAATTTGGATACGGTTGAAAAAATCACAGAAACGGTTCTTAAAGCCTGACGCATGTTCCGATTCCTGTTCCTCATCTTAGCTCCACTTCTTTGCATAGGTGCTGTTCTTTTATTTTTTCAACCACTTCTTGCCACGTGGATCTTTCATGAAACGGCATCCCAGGGTTTGCTCTCATACGGCCGGTTGATTACTGATCTGAGAGATCCGGCCACCGATCAGTTATTCTTTGACCGGGATCCGGATAAGGTGTACGTGCTCGGCTCGTCGGAGCTAAGCGGAACATGGCCGGGAGCATCTCACAATTTTTTCAATAACCGGTATGGCATTTCCGTTCTGGCAGTTGGAAATGAAGGCAATCAGTCCCTTTCTGTTTTTACACAGTTGTTGTCGCGGTACGATCAGCTGAAGGGCAAAAAAATTCTGATTCTGCTCTCTCCGACCTGGTTTGAGTCAAAACCAGCTTTCGGAACCAGTGCTGAGGTGTTTCTCCGGTATAATCCCGGCAGGCAGCTACGGAAAATACTAAATACACCCCCTGGCCGTTTCAGGGAATACCTCGCCTATCGGGTAGCAGAACTGATGGACGAAATCAATGCCCCTTCACAAGAGCTTCGTCTCCTGAACCTGGAATACCTGTCGGGCCGCAGCCCTGCACATCGCTTTTTTATTTACCCCTTAATTAAAGCAGAAAATTTAATTCACATACCACCGGATTACGCTTTCCACGAACTTCCAGTGCAGCCGATGCCGCGGGACAATGAAATTCCCGACTGGGATTCGATTGTCTCTGATGCGGGTAACCGGGCCACGCGGCTCGGTGCCGGTAATTTGTATGGAATGGATCAAGAACTGTTCCTCCGGCATTACCAAAACAGGAGAGGAAATATTCAACCGGTTCCGGAAGGTGACAATACAGAGTTAGGTGATCTGAAAATGCTCCTGGAGTTAATAGAAGAAGGAGAAGCGCATGCATCCCTCGTGCTGCTTCCTCTGCACAGCCTGTATTTTAAAAACCCCGACGCTCTCACGCCGGTACTCACCCGAATCCGGGAAGAAATCCTAAAGAAAAATTTTCCCTTACTTGACCTTTACACAGAACAGCCGGAGCAGTTTGACAAGCGGATGTTGTCCGACGCCATGCATCCCAGCGAATACGGCTGGTTGCTGGTGAACAGATTTCTTTACGAGACTTATTGTCAAAAACAACAATGAATCGAAAACTTATTTATCTATTCCTGAGAAATCTGGCGATCGGCACCTTACTCATGCTGGTCCTGTTCTGGCTATATCATCCCCGAAATACACATCCGTATAACCAGCCGTCCTCCAGCATTCAATTTGTTTACCAACAATTCTGATGCTTCCCTTCTCCTCGGCCGATTTTTTCATTTGGATGGCCGCAATGGTGCTTTTGGTTCAACTCACAGGTCGGTTGCTCCCAAAGGAAGGATACATGTATCTGATCGCTGGTTGCAATCTTTTATTCGTCGTCCTTTTCTTTCCCGATCCTCTCCTCCTTTCCGGATTCATTGCCTATACTTACCTGATTCTGCACTTCATTATTCCCATGCTAAATTTCCGGCTCAGGATTTGGGGAATTCTTATTCTTCTTGTACCGATGATCCTGGTAAAACTTGACATTAGATTTCATGTATACCCCTTTGAACTGAATCGTGTACTCTCCTTTGCAGGCTTATCTTACGCTTCCTTTCGCGTGGTGGGATATTACATGGATCAGAAACCGGGGGACCCGGCAGCCCACCCTGTTTCGTGGCTCAATTTTTTATGTTTTACACCCACTCTTCTGATTGGACCAATCGACAGGTACCGGAATTATTTCCGGAATGAAGCGGAAGGGAAAAGTGCCCTGTCGTGGGAAAACCTGGAAAAAGGAATGGAAAGGCTGCTCATAGGTGTTTTCTTTAAATTCATTTGTGCTGAGCTGATTTCACGATACTGGCTAAATGCTTTCCCATCTGAAAGCAGGCAGATCAGCCATCTCGTAAGCGGCATGAGTGCCTACTATCTGTACCTCTTTTTTGATTTCGCCGGATATTCCTGGATGGCACTTGGAACAGGGAAAATGCTGGGAATGACAGTTCCCGTGAATTTTACAAATCCTTTTCTGAGTCTGAACCCTCCTGATTTCTGGAGGCGCTTTCATGTCAGTTTGGGCGAATGGCTCAAAGATTACTTTTTCAGTCCTCTCTATTACTTTCTCACCAAAAAAGAACGACTTAGACCCTTCCCTCTTTTGAGGCAGAACACAGCGATTTTTCTCACTTTCCTGTTGATGGGAGCATGGAACGGGTTTTCGCTGCATTTTATTCTCAGCGGGGCGCTCTTCGGTTTGTATTCTGTTATTCATAACATCTACCTCCATCGGTGCCGGAAAAAAGGAAAAGATGTATTGTTCGGTAACCTGCCTCCTGCTGGTGTCAGAATTCTGAGCAGAATTATAATGTTTGTAGCCGTAAGCTTTTCTCTTTATATCTTTAGTGGAAAATTCCCCTGGTAAGATGCATTATGATTTTGAAGCCCGGCAGTTTATGGATGCCGGAACAGCATCCGGTAAGTGCGCCATCGCCGGCACAGACGGGGATATTAATTGGCAGGAACTGGCGGATGCAGTGCACAAATTATCTGACCGGCTCCTCACAGTATGCCATTCGCCTGAGGATATTGTGCTGATATACGGACATAAGGAAAAGTACTATCCGGTTGCAATTCTTGCCTGTATTCATTCCGGCATTACTTACGTACCTCTGGATAAAATCTATCCCGAGAGCCGGCTTCAAAGCGTGTTGAATCAAACGAAGGCCTGTGCTGTGATAAACTGCACCACCGAACAGGTTCCCGGAGTATTCAGCCATATCGCCTCGATAGGTCCTGATCACCCGACTGAACCAACAGCTGCCGTCCGCCATGATCCGGCAGGAGACCCTGTTCAGTATATCATGTTCACATCGGGAACCACCGGCGAACCGAAAGGGGTAATGATCCGAAGGAGTTCAGCGCTGTTATTCATCCGGTGGGCACTCCGGGATTTTGGTTTCATGGCCAGTGATGTTTTTATGAACCAGGCACCTTTTACTTTTGATGTTTCACTCTGTGATTTGTTTTGCTCCCTGGCGCTTGGCAGCACGCTGGTGCTGAACAGTGCTTCACAGATGAAAGAACAGGACGCTTTCATTGAAAGGATCCGTAAATATGGTTGCTCCGTTTGGACGTCCACACCCTCCTTTGTGTATCTTTTTCTGCGTCATCCGTCATTTAATGCCGAACACCTGCCACGAATGAGATCCATGCTTTTCATAGGCGAGGAACTACCCACGCGCACCTGTGCCGGACTGTTCAGTTCCTTCCCGGAAATGCACCTTGCAAATGCATACGGACCCACTGAAGCAACTATTGTAACCACGCATATTTTTATAACCGAAGCAATGATCCGTTCCTCTCCGAATGTACCAATCGGAAGAGCCATGCCTGGTGCACAACTGCTCATTCAGAAAACCGGCGAGGACCCGGCTGAGGGAGAATTGCTGATTTGCGGGAATCACGTATCTGCAGGGTATCTGGGCAAACCGGAACTTTCCGGAGAGAAGTTTCCGGTTCTCTCAGGGAGCAGGTGCTATATAACCGGCGATATGGTGCGAAAAGAAGATGACATCTACTACTTCCTCGGAAGAAATGACAATCAGGTTAAGCTCAATGGTTATCGGATCGAACTGGATGAAATCAGTACCGTACTGGCGAACCATCCCCGTGTTATCGATGCAGTAGCCGTTCCTCTTAAACAAGGGAATAATGTGCGGAAGATTATAGCCTTCATCATTCCCGAAGATGTTAACGATGCTGCTGGACTGCAGGCAGAGCTCCGGGAAAAACTCCAGCATAAGCTTCCGTATTATATGATCCCCTCAGACCTGGTTTTCATCTGCAAATTTCCGTACAACACGAGTCATAAGCTGGATAAAAAGCTCCTGATCGAACGGTTTATTAACGGGGAATTCAACTAACAGGAAAACCCCGCTCCTGAAATAGTGCTATCTTAGTAAGCTCTCATGAACAAGAAACTCTTTCTGATTCTTGCAATTGTTCCATCGCTCGTTTTTGCAGGAACCATCCCGCCTGCTAAACAGCGCATCCTGGATTCGCTGAAACTTGTGCTCCAAAAAGCCGCACAGGACACCCAACGTGTAAATGCACTGAATAAAATGGGCATGGAAATGAAATCTTTCCAGCCCGACTCAGCCATCGTTTTTATTCAGCAGGCACTGGCACTGGCACTGAAAATCGGGTATCCCAACGGCCAGGTTGCCGCCTTGAATCAACTGGGTATTATCTATAAAAATAAAGCCGAACACCAGAAAGCCGCCGCCTTTCTCAACGAAGGCATCCGGCTGGCCGACTCGGCCGGACTCTCGGAGCTGAGCGCTAAAATGAGCGTGAACCTCGGAAATATCTACCAGCGGCTGGGTGATTACCAGAAGGCCCTTGATCTCTTTTTCACTTCACTGAAATTCTTCGAAACAAAAGGAAATGCGAAAATATACGGGGGCATCCTCAGTAATATCGGCGTTGTTTACTCCCTGATGGAAGAGCATGATCGCTCGATGGAGTATTACAGAAAAGCCCTCAGGGCAAGAGACTCTGTGAATGACCGCATGGGCATCTGCAACGACCTTGGGAACATGGCCATCACCTACTCCAAACTCTGGAACCTGAAAAAAAACGATGCCTACCGCGACAGCGCACAGGTGCTCTACGAAAAAGTAATCCGTATGGGCCGTGAACTGGGAGACCTTCAGAGTGTAGCGCATATGCTGAATAACATGGCGGAAATTTTTATCGAGAATGGACGCCGGGGCAATTCTGCTTCACTGCTGAAAGCGGAAACCCACCTGCTGGAAGCCCTTCTTCTGAACGAACAGATCGGCGACCGCAGCGGAATCGCCGTAAATTACAACTCGCTGGCACAGGTATACGAACTCAAGGGCGACCGGAAAAAAAATGAAGAATACCGCAAGAAAGCCTATCACCTGACGGTAGAACTGGGCGAAATTGAACTGTCGAGAGAGATGGCCTATGGTTTGTATCAGATGTATAGTCAACAGCATCAGTACCAGGAGGCGTTGGAATTTCACCTGCTCTATACACAGTGGAAAGATTCGATACTGAACGAAAAGAACCAGGAGTCCATCCGGAAACTGGAAACCGAATATGAAACGGAGAAAAAGCAACGCGAGATTGAACTGCTCACCAAGCAGAATGAAGTGGACCGCCTCTCCCTTCAGCAAAGCAGGTACTTTGTTTGGGGATTGTCCATTGCCGGAATTCTGGTACTCGCCCTGCTGGTGCTTTACATTAACCGTTTTATTTCCAAAAAGAAAACTACGTTGATTCTTGCCCGTCAGAACGCTGAAATCCAGGAACAGAAAGCGATCATTGAAGAAAAGAACAAAGACATATTGGACAGCATTCACTATGCCCGTAAGATCCAAAGATCTCAGCTCCCCTCTGAAAAGTATATCGAACGATCCCTGAGAGGGCTAAATCACTGAGGGCCAGACCCTGATTAAAGTCATTTTTCACCCCTTTGGGACTCTCTACCTTTTAAGTCTCAAAATCCGGCGCGGACCGGGGTATATATCTGTTGCCGCGCCGCCAATCTTTTTTTATGAAAAGCAGCCACAAGAAGGTGAAATATCCGGGCAAACGGGTAACCACAAACGGCAACGGACTGGTTTCAGCCACGGAACAACTGATAGCCGATGCCGGTGTATTTTATCCTATTACTCCGTCTACAGAAATGGGCGAGTTGTTTCAGAATGCTTATGCGAAGGGACAGCTCAACGCCTGGGGTAAACCGCTGGTGGCAGTTGAAACAGAAGGAGAACATGCGGCACAGGGCGGAGCGATCGCCATGTCGGTTACAGGAAAACGAACCGTTAATTTTACTTCCGGGCAGGGAGTGGTATACGGCATGGAACAGTATTTTCATGCCCCCGGTAAATTAAGCACAATGGTGATTGAGGTTGGTGCCAGAGCACTCACCAAGCATGCACTGAATGTGCATTGCGGGCACGATGATTTATACGCGGCTCTCGACACCGGATGGCTTGTAACTTTCGGAAAAGATGCGCAGCAGGCAGCCGACCAGGCCATCATTCTCCGCAGGGTAACTGAACTTTCGCTCAACCCCGGCATTAATGCCCAGGACGGATTTCTGACCACCCACCTCGAGCGCACGTTCTCGAAACCGGAAGCCGCACTTATCCGTGAATTTCTCGGCGATCCGGAAGACATGATTGACACTCCCACCGAAGCACAAAAAATACTTTTCGGCCCGAAACGCCGCCGGATTCCTGCGGGGATAGACCTGAAAAATCCCCTGCTGCTTGGTCCGGTTCAGAATCAGGAACATTACATGAACGGAGTGGCGGCCAGACGAAATAATTTCTCGGAGCAGATCCTTCCTTTCTTTGAAAAAGCTTACAGTGATTTCGCTGCACTCACCGGAAGATCCTACGGACTGATCTCTTCCTACAACTGCGAAAAAGCGGAAACAGTTTTTGTGGCCCTGGGAAGCGCAGCAGAGAATATTGAAGCAGCCGTTGATTACCTGCGCCAGACACGGAAGGTGGAAGTGGGCGTTATTCACGTGAACGTGATACGGCCCTTCCCGGAAAAAGCCATTGCCGAAGCACTGAAAGGAAAAAAGAGAGTGATCATCCTGGAACGGACAGACGAACCGCTTTCCGGCGACAACCCCCTCACCAGTGATATCCGCAATACACTTGCAAAATCTGTCGCCAACCACCGGAGCAAAGCGTATCCTCACCTGCCGGCAATCAACCCGGAATCAGAAATGCCCGAACTATTCTCCGGTTCCTACGGACTGGGGTCAAGGGATTTCCGTCCGGAGGGTATTATCGGTGCATTTGATTTCGCCGAAGGAAGAACAGCAAGAACCGACGGAAAAAAAGCCGCTGATGGCGCACGCTTCTTTTTCATTGGTATTGATCACCCCTACGCCGTCATTTCGCCGGAAAACCCTTCCTGCCTGCCCAAAGACTCCATTGCCGTACGCTTTCACTCCATCGGAGGATGGGGAATGATCACTACAGGAAAAAACCTTGGTGAAGCGCTGGGAGAATTTTCCAATTACATTTCTGAACGCGACGGACTGAAGGATGAAGACGGCAGTCTGAAAGAAGTGATTCACATCAGTGCCAATCCAAAATATGGATCGGAGAAAAAAGGCGCGCCGACCAATTACTTCCTGGTAGCGGCCCCGGAGCGCGTGCGCGTAAACTGCGACCTTCAGCACGTACGTACCGTTCTTTGCTGCGATCCGAAAATATTCCTGCACACCAACCCGCTGGAAGGACTGGAAGAAGGTGGAGCATTCGTGTGGGAATCGGCAGAACCCTCCGCCGATAAAGCCTGGGAACGCATCCCCAAAAAATACAGGGAAGAGATCATCAGGAAAAAGATAAAACTCTATGCCCTTGACGGCTTCGCCATCGCCAGGGAGAATACAGACCGTGAGGACCTTCAGACCCGGATGCAGGGAAACTCCTTCCTTGGGGCCTTCTTCAGAGTATCGCCCTTCCTTGTTACATTCAACATTCCGGAAGCGGAATTCCAGAGCATCATACGCCGTCAGTACGAAAAAAAATTCGGTCGTTTCGGAGAAGCAGTAGTTGAGTCGAATATGAAAGTGATGCAGGCAGGATTCGACCGCGTGAAAGAAATTCCATACGGCAAGCTGGACGCACCGGATACCTCCCGGTTCATGGGAAACATTCTTTCCTGTAGCCTGAACCTGACCGATTCCCTGGATTGTACCGACAAGGTTCCCATGTTCCGCCGATCCACCTTTGATTCAGAATTCCGGAGCGGTCTGGGTTACCATCAGCCCTCGAGTCCACTGGCTTCCGTAGGCCTTGTGGCGGCCGCCACCGGAGGCACGAACAGCAAATATGTTTCCAGGAGGCAAATTCCGCGGTGGATACCGGAGAATTGCACACAGTGCATGGAGTGCATTGTGGTTTGCCCGGATACGGCTTTGCCCAATACCGCACAGGACATCTCATCCGTACTGAATACGGCCATACGTCATTACATTTCCAATACACCGGACCGTGAAAAGGCGCTATCGCTGGTTACTGCCACCACAGAATCGCTTCGCAAGGAGATGATGACATTTGCCACTGCAAAGGAGCAGGCCGGGGCACCGGATTTTGCTGCGCTCACGATGAAACATTTCCGCGCCGCAGGCGGAGAAACACTTCCGGGCGGCACGCTGAAACAGCTGGAGTCGGTACTGCAGATCATGCCGGTAGCCTATCTCAACACCCGCGGTATTTTCAGCGGCAGAGAGAAAAAAGAGTCAGGCGCCGGCGGTTTGTTCTCCATCGTGGTCCGTGACCTATGCAAAGGCTGCGCAGCCTGCGTAGAAGCCTGCGGGGAGCACGATGCGCTGAAGATGGTGGATGAAAACGAACAGCACCATGCCGATAATGAATCGGCCTGGGAATTTCTTCAGCTGCTCAGCGATACGCCTAAAAAATACCTCGGCATTTTTGATCCGGACAGTGCGGAAGATTCAAAAGCCGCGGCGCTGAAGTTTCATCTCATGATACAATCGAAGTACAACGCCTTCCTTTCCGGTGACGGCGCTTGTGCCGGCTGCGGGGAAAAATCGGTACTGAGATCGGTGACCACCCTCACAGAAACCCTGATGAGGCCGGTGTTTCATAAGAAAGCAGAGCGACTGACAGCACTTGCCGCGCGGCTTGAAAAAGAAGGAGAGAAAAAGCTTGCAGAATGGAAAAAATCCGACGAAAAGAGTTATCTCATTTTCCGGCGCACTGTTTTGCAGGTACTGATGGGATTCGGGGCCGAGGACACGAAAGAAACAGAAAAAAGAATTGCAGCGGAATTTAAGGGTTCAGATGCCGAGCTGATCCGGGCCCTTTGTACGGTTCTGAAAACAGATGCGCACAATCATTCCGGGCTTCGCGCCATAGAAGGCTTTGCACCCAACGGAATGGCTGCCATGGCCATGACCGCACACACCGGATGCAATACCGTATTCGGAAGCACCCCACCCAACAATCCGCACCCCTACCCCTGGATGAATTCCCTTTTCCAGGACGGCGCCACCATTGGCTGGCTCGTGGGAGAAAGCTTTATCCGGGATCATTCACAGCGCTCTGTTCTGCCGGAACGCTTCGGAAATTTTATTCTGCAGGGCGTTTCCTTTTCGGAGTCCGATTATTTCCGCTGCACGCATTTTTCAGACACCTATATGACCGATCGGGAGATCATGGAACTGCCAAAAGTATGGGTGATCGGCGGCGACGGAGGAATGGGCGACATCGGTTTTCAGAATGTTTCAAAGGTGGTACTGCAGAACCGCCCGAACGTAAAGCTGCTCCTTCTCGATACACAGGTCTACTCTAATACCGGCGGTCAAAATTCAGATTCATCCTTTATGGCAGGAGGCTTTGACATGAACCAGGCGGGTCCGGCCACCGAGGGGAAGCTCACGGAGAAAAAATGGATCGCGGAATCGTTCCTCGGAGGTCACGGATCGCCCTTTGTTGCGTCCGTTTCACTTGCCAACAGCGGTGCCCTTTACAAAGCGCTGATAGATGGGATATGTTACAGAGGAACTGCTTTTTACCAGGCGTATACAACCTGTCAGCCGGAGCACGGGGTTCCGGATCACGCCAGCCAGGATCAGGCGGTACGCGCACGCGACAGCCGCGGTATTCCTGAATTTGTTTTTGACCCGACACGGGGAGAGTCCTTTCCGGAATGCCTGAACATAAAAGGCAATCCGAATTATTCGAACGACTGGTACACGGCCTCAGCGCCTGTAACGAAAAAAGGCTATACCTACACGGTGGCGCACTGGGCCTTTACAGAGGCACGTTTCCGCCTCCATCACCGGCCGGCCAGGCAGGATGAACTGGAAGGTAAAATCCGGCTGGAGGATATGCTGAAACTGATTACACAGGACGACGTAGTACACCGTCGTTTCCTGGATCCCTCGCACCGCTCCTTCATACCTGATTTCGGGGTTTACACACTGGAATACAGAGAAGACGGAAGCACCCGCGGCCAACTGCTCTCACGCCAGATGGTGTTATTCTGTGTAGAGCGAAGAAAATCATGGCGCTTACTTCAGAGCAGGGCAGGCATAGAAAACAAAGATTACACGGAGCAAAAGGAATTGTTGCGCAGGATGGACTCAGGCGAACTGAGCCGTCAGGAGTTCCTGCAGCCCAAAACAGAAAAAAACACTATTTCATGAGCGATCTCAACGCCTACTGGCTGCTTCAACGGGCCACTACCCATCTGGATAACGCCAATTCGGAACTCAACCGGCCTTCCCAGGACATTGTCGCATTCTCCGTGTGTCAGCAGAGCAAAGGAATTATTGCAGATTTCATGCGCTCATTTCTATTGCTTCATGGAAAACACGTAATCAATGTGAGTGATCTGGAAAGTCTGCGGCAGCAATGCGGGCAGATTGATCCCCGTTTTACGAAACTGGATCTGGGCTGCATGAGTTGTCATCCTGCACGAGCAGAAGGAGACAGCAAATATTGCTTAGACATAGAGCGTGTAAAGAGCTGTGCAAACATTGCAGACCAGGTAAAGGATCTGGTGGATGATTCCTTCCGGAAAAAGGAGAACCGGTAACAGCTCCCCTGAGAACATTCACTATTGGCCGGAACAGTAACCTGACAGCCGAAAACTTACCCTTTGCTGATTGCTTTAACGATCACGCAATTTATTTATCGACTTATTAATATAGGAATCGGTGGGAAGTAAGCTTCGCTGTATTCTGCGTGCGTAATGAATACTGTCCAATATCTCCTTTTGCTTTTCTTCCACAAGATTCTTTTGCCTCTCCACCTCCCCTTTCTGAGCCGCAATAACATTTCTTTGCCTCCTTGTTGTCCTCAAGGTACGGTATATAAAAAAGCTAAAGCCTCCAAGGAATAGGGCAATTCCAATCACCCCAATAAGTATGTTCCGGCTTCTCTTTATGTCCTGCTCTACCATAAAATCTTTTCTCAGCTGGTCCTCCTTCGCCTGTTCCATTTGCCTTTCAAACTCAAATCTCTCCTGTTGCCTTATCGTCATACGCTGACTTTCCCGATTCGATATACTATCCTGATACAGAGATTGCAACTTAAAAAAGCTCAGCGACTGCTTCATATCTCCCGCTTCTTCATAGATGGCACTAAGGAGTAATGCACCCGTTCGCATATCCTCCAGCAATTCATGCTCACATGCCAGGCGGTAAGAAGCCTCTGCATAATATTTTGCACTGTCGAGGCTTGAACGGTTCCCCTGCTTATGGTACAGGATGAGAAACAGCTCGCCTATATTTTTCGCTACCACAATTTCTCCCTGATAAACTGAACCCGCACGGTCAAGAACAAGAGCGCGGTGATAGAGAAGAATGGCGTCTGCTTCTTTACCCTGCTTCGAGTATATCGAGGCCAGGTTATTCAGAGACTGGGCTATGCCAGGATGAAATTTCAGGCGCTCATTCATTTCCAAAGAAGCTTTGAAACAATGCAGTGCCGAATCCGGACGACCGATATTACTCCATGCCAATCCGATATTATTCAGCGAATAGGCCATTCCCAGGGTGTCGCCGCTATTCCGGCGCAGCTGGAACGCCCTTTGATGGAGCTTCAGCGCATCCTGATAAAGTTTCTGGAGTTCATAAATATGAGCGATGTTATTCATTGAATAACCCATGCCTTCACTATCACCTGCCTTTTCCTGTAACTTCAGTGCATTGGAATAATACTCCAGTGCTTTAACGTATTGACCCATTCCGTCAAACAAGTATCCAAGATTAACAAAAACCATTGCCAGGCCCATTGTATCCTTTGCGAGAATACAGTTTTGCTGTGCCATTGAAAAGTACTTCAGCGCATCTCTGTTCTTCCCAGAAAAAGTGAGAGACAAACCCACGTTACAATAAGCCCGTCCTCTGAGCTGAAAGACCACTTTTGAATTCGGGCAGTTTTCCAGAATTAATCCCGCCTTTTGGCAATAATGCAGAAGAGAATCATGACTGATTCCGTACAGGAGTTCCCCCAGTTCAATATACAAGCGTGCCCGAGCGGTGTCGGTCACTTCCTGCGTAATGCGCAGTTTCAGCGAATCTGCCTGTTCAGTTTGAGCGAAGACGTTGGGAGAACCTATTGAACTGAGTCCGAACAGCAGGGATAGAAACGACTTTCTCACTTTCATAAAGCAAAGGAAGCAATAAATCGCAAAGTTGATACTCTCCCCTTTTGCGGAAATCACTACACAACATCCCTTTTCAGTTAATTCAGATAATTTGCAAAAATTTGCTAATTTTAAACGGTTGAACAATCAGAAAACTTACAGCATGCCGGTTGGTAATATATTCCATGAAATTCATAAAGTTTTAAACGTATTATGACCCTTCGTTTGTTCCTACTGTTCCTTTTTTCCTATGCCGTATCCTGCGCACAAACTTATTATGTAGCACCGGGAGGTAGTATGAGCCTTTCCACAAGTATCGTGACTCCGGGTGATATTACCTTTGCCTTTGCCAATGCCCCTTCCTCCTCCACTGTTTATATGAAGGCAGGAAATTATGGAGCGGTGAATCTGGTTGTCGGGAACGACAGCACCACTTTTATCGGTTATACCCAAACACCCGGCGATCTGGATGCATCAGACATGCCGGATTCATTACCCAATTACCTCACAGGAAATTATGCACTTACATTTCCCACGATAGATAAAAATGATAAGGCCAACGGAGGGGTTGCGATTACGGCTTATCAAAATAAAGTGCATATCAGTGGCATTTATATCAGGAACTATTACATGGCGATCAGTCAGGCCGGTCTCTACGCCCATTTCGAAAATATCATCATGGACGGCTTTGGCGACAACAGTTTATCCTATTCCGGATTCGGCTTAACCTGTTTTGGAAGTAATAATCTGGTAGAAGAATGCTTTTTATTGAACGCTGCGGCAGAAGGATTCACCATAAAAGGCAACAACAATATTGTCAGGCATTCCCAATGCTATGCCAACGACAATACCGGGTATGCCTCCACCGACTATTACTTTATACTTACTTTTAACTCCGGCTACGGCATTGGCCGCGACAATTTAATTGAAGATTGTTTTGCCGAACGGGTAGGAAATTTGAATCATGGCGGACATGGTTTTTGTACCGTTGGGTTTTACATACATCAGGCATGCAGTCCCGGATATTGCTACGATCCGGGGTATCGCTACGATTCTGTGATCTATAATACAACGCGGAATTGTTCCACAAGAAATATCAGAGAAGTGGTACTGCTTCGGGGCACTAATACCTGTTACAATCAGTTCATCAATGTGCGCGGCCTCGGGGGCGGTGCACTAACGCCCACCTGGGGCTGCAAGTACAACGACTTTATTAATTGTGTAGTGAATAATTCCGATGCAGGAGTTCATTATGCTGCCTCCACCTTTGGTGACACCACTGACCAAAATGTATCCTACAATGCCCAAAACGCATATCCCTGGGAATTAAACGTATGTGCAGAAGGAAATCGCTTTTTCAACTGCTTATTCAATCAGGTGAGATATGGCATCATACATAACAGTTATTCGGAACAAATTAATTTACAGGATTCCACTTTTATGGACAGAACTCGAAGAAAAATCGTGAAGAGCAATCAATATGTGAATTGCACCTTTATTGCTATGGACACTTCGGTTATCAGCGCCATGTTTTATGCTATGCGCGGTGATACGCTCAACCGAATGATCAATTGTGCTATATATGGTTTCGACAACTTTGAAACACGTTATTTCTCCTACTCCACCACGCCCATCGTTCTGAATTATCACGGAATCGTTCCTACCAAATACATATACGACCACTGTAACTTTTACAACAATTCCTTCAACGGGCAGGTTATATCAAACGGTTATATTCCCCCTCAGCCTTACGGGTACGTTCCCGGAATAAATAATTCTTTGGCAGGAACATTTATTGATTGCAATACGCTTGATCCCGGTTTTATAAATCCGGCCACGCAGAATTTTCATTTAAGTCCGATCCCGTTTTCCGGAACTATTGATAAAGGAAGAAGCAATACAGATATGCAGAATATGGGATACGGATTTCTCAATTTTGATCTCGACAGTTTAACCCGCCCCTGCAGTACCTGGTATGATATAGGAGCCTACGAATACTTTTGTAATATGGGAGAAACGGAGTTATCAGGTTCAACCAATGATATTTTGATTTATCCTAATCCATGCAGCGGGAAATTCCAGCTTCTGAACACCTCATCACCTCAGGTAAAAATTACCCTGTTCACGTCTGACGGGCGACAGGTCATGCATACCATTTATTTTAAAGGCGGAACGGTATTCCTGGCGGATATTCCCAACGGAATTTACTTCTGCAGGATAGTTGAAGCAGATGGAGGCACGATCTTTAAGCCTCTGTTAGTCCAAGGATCGAATTAATTAACCCTGAAATACCTTTATCAGGTATTCGGTTACTTTCCGATACAGAATTGAAGTTAAATCTAATTGGCTGATCATTAAGTCCTTACTGGCTATTCTTTCTATTTGGGCTACAAAAAGGCTACAAAACTATAGCTGAATTCCCGCCTCAAGTCGCTTACTCCATCGAACCGTATGTCCATTATTTACAAGAAAATGGACACAAGAAGTAGGGGCTACCAGAAAATGAACATATATTTGCAATGCGTCCAATAAATAGAAATAAATGAACATAAAAAAAAGCCCCCGATATGACAGGACTGTTCCATATAATCTATTGCCTTTACTTCCGCCCCCAGTGAATGTAATAGACAACGAAGTGCTTTTAAAATGGGGGGTCGCTAGCCGTGGTCTTGCTGAGCTAAACAAAAACATACTAAGGCTTCCCAACCCAAGCATGCTCGTAAATACTATTAGCATTCAGGAGGCAAAAAGTTCTTCGGAAATTGAAAATATTTTCACTACGGAGGATGAACTCTACAAAGCAATCTCTGACTCCGTAAAAGAAGCAGCTGCTAATCCAAATACTAAAGAAGTGTTAAGATATAGAGAGGCTTTATGGAAAGGGTATCGCGATATGCGAGCAAAAGGAAAAATAAATCTAAGCTCTATAATCGCAATATACCAACAAGTAAAAAATACTAAGGAAGTTCTAAGATCACCTCAATCGCAAGTAGTAATAAAAAGAGGAAACAGCGAATTAAGACCCGGAGAAATCATTTACACTCCTCCAAGAGGAAAAGGCGTCATTGAAAAAAAAATGAAGAACCTTATTCAATATCTGACTGATAGTAAAAATGACAAAACGGACCCCTTGCTTAAAATGGCTATAGCCCATTACCAATTCGAAGCCATTCATCCATTTAGTGATGGAAATGGAAGAACCGGAAGAATATTAAATTTACTTTACCTCGTGAATCAGGAATTAATATCCCATCCTGTTTTGTATCTAAGTAAATACATCATTGAGAATAAAGACGAGTATTATCATCACCTTGGAGCCGTTACGCAAAGAAACTCATGGAAAGGCTGGATCATTTATATGCTTACCGCAGTGGAACAAACGTCCAGATATACAAATCGGTTAATAGATGAGATCATAAATCAGATGCAGTCAACATTGGACTACGGCAAGAAAGAATTAAAATGGTATAACAAAGAAATAAATGAAGCCTTGTTTACCCAACCCTATATAAAGCCTAAGGTGATAGGCAACATATTAGGAAGAACAAGCAGGACAACACTAACTAAATATATGTCTGAATTGACGAGATTGAAGATCCTTACGGCTAAAGAAGATGGCAAAGAAGTATTTTACATTAACCATGATTTAATAAGGATTCTCGAAGATTAAAGAAAAATGAAATCTCTTTCACAAATACTTATTCTCGTGTCAATTTTATTGGACTAAAATAAGTCGCTTTGAAATTACTCCCTTATCCGAGTGAACTTTGAGCAAATACAACCCGTCCGGCTGTCCAGAAAGATCAAGCTCATAATCTGAAGCTCCAACATCCGTTTTACCGAAGATTAATCTTCCCTGCATATCAAAGACCTCCATCGATTCTATGTCAATGGATGAGTAGCAATTGAATACTCCAACTGAGGGATTGGGATAAACATCGATAAAGCCCACAGAGGTTTCTTCCTCCACTCCTGACCACCCACAATCCGTAACCACAACGTCATCGATAAACAAATAGCTTAGCGGATCAGTGGAGTAAATACACGAAGTGTCCGTACCTATGTCATCCCTGAAATTCCCAATAACTATAAAACATTCACCGCCGCTAGCAATAAACGTGTCAGAGATTAATACCCAATTTGTGGTGTCAGAGATACAATTTCCAAGCGTGTTTTCTATCTGCGGAACATATGGCAAGTTCAACCAACCAGTAGCCTGCACCGTATCCGTGGCAAAAAATGCCCCAATAGCATCTATTCCATATCCAGAATAACTATCCGCAAACGAAATATAAAACTGAACGCAATACAACTTCCCGGCAATCAGGGAATCTAAAAGTTGAACTTCCAGGTACTCTCTGTAACTACCTCCCCCATGAACCCCAATTCCGGCGTACCCCATGCCCGTATTGGGATTTTGATACCCCAATCCATTTGCTGGAACGGTACAGCAACTATTTGTAAAACATTGATGGAAATTATCGGGAGTGCCGTCAGTTGGTTTGAACCAAGGAGTACAATTTAATACATTAACCGTAGCAGAACAGTTGCTGACGCTTTCAAAACCCGGATTTGGCACAAAATTAGACTGCGCCGTTGAGACAAACCCTAACAGAAAAAGACAAACAAACAGATGGATACGTATCATGAAAAGGGTATTCTCGTATGTTAAATATGTAAAACATTATCCCTACTCTGCAATCACAACCTTTTCTTTCCAGATGATTTCCCCCGAGGCGATTATCCTGTACATGTAAATCCCAGGATTCAACCCCTCCAGATTAAGCTTGTGAAGATTAGTGTTTTTCTTCAGGATCGCTGACAACACTTTCTGTCCTGCAACATTCACAATTTCAAAAGTGGTTTCATAAGGAATACTTGAATTAAACTCCAGTGTAATTTCACCCTGCGCAGGATTTGGAAATACACTCACGTTAAAATCATTTGTGCTTTCATCTAGTCCAGACCAGCCACAGTCAATAACCGAAACGTCGTCGATGTAGAAATATGTTGCAGGAGGCCAAGAGGCTATAAAGCATGAAGTATCAGTACCGACATCATTGCTAAAATTACCTATTGTAATATATCGCTCCCCTCCGGCCGCTACAAAACTTCCTGAAATCAGGACCCAATTAGAAGTGTCACCGATACAGCTTCCTTGTAAATGCGAGACTTGTGGTAAATATGGCAGATTATTAAAACCTGTGGTGAGAATTGTGTCGTTTGAAAAATAAGCCCCAATCAGATCAATCCCATGTCCTGAAATGTTCGCGGTCGACACATAAAACTGCACACAGTAAACCTTGCCAGCAATTAGTGTATCAAGCAATGAGGTTTCAATATACTCCCTTGAATCATTTCCACCATGGACGATGATCCCCGCGTAGCCCATTCCTGATCTAGGGTACTGGTAACCGAAACCATTACTGGGTACAGTGCAACAAGAGTTAGTAAAACATTGATGAAAATTATCGGGAGTCCCGTCAGTTGCTTTGATCCAAGGAGGACAGTTAAGGTTATTAACAACAGCCGAACAACTCATTACAGTCTCAAAACCCGGGTTAGGTACAAAGTTTTGTCCCCAAGCACAGGTTGAGAAAATCAAAAGCATATATAGACCCCGAGCAAATATCAAGCGTACGTTCCTTTACAGTAAATATACGAAAATGCTCCTAGACTTGCTTTGCCCTCTATTCTACAATAATGATTTTGTCCGTTACAATGACT
Source organism: Bacteroidia bacterium (assembly GCA_020852255.1). Lineage (NCBI taxonomy): Bacteria > Pseudomonadati > Bacteroidota > Bacteroidia > Bacteroidia bacterium. Next base: position 44,173 of record JADZBD010000005.1, read on the forward strand.
TCTTCAGCTGATATTACCTTATAGAGATAAACTCCCGGGCTAATACCTCCCAGATCAAGTTGGTGAAATGCTTCGTTTTCTCCAAGGCTAATTGAGAGAATCCTTTGCCCAGTAATGGAGAAAATTTCCAGCGATGCATGAATCCCTTCTTCGACGACAAATTCCAATTGAGTTTTCCCGGTTGTTGGGTTAGGATAAATCCTTCCATTGCCTTTGTCATCCTGAGCGAATGTGACCTGCTGCATTCTTGCATTAAAAGGAACTGGCTCGATCAGCAACCTAAGCATAGCCCTTGCGCTATAAACGGCATCTCCACCTATTACAGGGTCTAGGTAAGCAATGTTATACAGCATGGCTGAATCCGCTACACTGAAATGTTCTACTCCTAATGCCCAAGTTGACAGATAAATCCGGTTGACTTCCTTCCTGTTCAACTCGGCACTGTAATTTGGATTAACTGTTGAACTCATATTACTTGCTGAATTAAAATCTTCAATCTCGATCAGGTCCGTTACTTGCTGCAAGGCTCCAACATTGCCCGCCTGATGTAGTAAGAAGAAGTTCTGGTATGTGCTATCGTCTGGAGCACCAAGAATCAGCATACTTGGATTATTTTTGAAAAACCTGTAAGCCTTTTTCCATCCCCACAATTTATTCTCTGGATCATTTTGCGGGAAAGAAAATTGATTTCTTACAATTTGACCGAAATCATTCTCACGCTGAATAATTGAAGGTGGGCCAACAGCATCACAAGCTGTTTGGTTAAAACTAGGATTGGGGGTTAAATTTGCGGTATTACTTGTTAGATTGAACAAGGGAATAGGTCTGAAATACCATTGAATAGGAGTAGGGAATATAGTCCCGGTCAAGTCAAATCCGCTTCCAGGGGCAGTCAGGTAGAGGTTATCATTGGGATTGGATGGTATGTACTGGTCACCAATCTCCGAGCCACCACTTCCGAATCCGAAATTGAATGGATACCAGTTGCTTGTGAAATTGTTACAGGTGAGTTTGCTACCGGCATTATTTATATCCATCACCACCCCATTCCCCATTCTAGTGAAAGTATTGTTACTCACTGTGGACTGAATGCAGTTCTCCACATAAGCCCCAAAGTATCGGGTGTAAGTAGCGCCGGTAGGAGCACCGCCTACCTTTGTGACAGTGTTCACATCAATAAAAACATTGTCGCTCATCCGGGCAATGATCCCATAACGGGGAGAAAAGACTGTGGCCGGGAAATTAATGATATTGTAGCGGGCCTCCGGTCTGAATGTAAGGGTGGTGAGATTATTCATATAGACACCCACCTTGAACATGTTGATCGTATTCTGACCGATCTTTACGTCAATCGGAAGCATGGTGGCATTTTCCACTCGTACACCCATTGCAGTATTGAAAGGCGGCGAGGGTGCCGTGAGCGTGTTGAGTTTAATGGTAAGATCAGCACCACCATTGTCAAGGCAATAGATCCCTGCAATTGTGGTAGCATTTATTATGTTATTATTAATGTTGTGAGTCTGCGCCTGACCGAACTGAAGGAAAACACCTGCATTTCGTGCTGAAATGTTGTTGTTCAGCACATTCAGTACCACACGGTTGGTGGCATTGATCCCTACAATGTTTCTCAGAAAAATGTTCGGCTCATTGGGATTAAACCCGCCAACTGTTTTTTATTAGAATAGTGGGCAATCAGCGTGCTAAAACGATCCTCTTATAAGTAATACCTCCACCTGTATGAATTCTGAGAAAATACAGCCCGTCGTCTTGACCGGTAAGATCAAGGACATAATCAGGTGAACTAATATTCGCACTACTGAGGATCACCCTACCCTGCATATCAACAACCTCCAGCAATCGTATGTCCGAAGATCCGTGAAGGTTAAATACACCAGCAGATGGGTTGGGATAGATCGAGATGAAATTATTTTCAAACTCAGGAATGGATACAGAAAAAAGCACGTCGACAAAGACATCCTGCATACAGTACCCGATCTGATAATACACATTGCTAATTCTCCTGTATTCCGTCACCTGAATAGCATAGCTGTAATGCTGTGGATAATCGTATGGCGGTTGCGGGGCAGGTTGAGGGCTGTTCCATAACAGATCCCCCGTAAGGGGATTGACCGATGTTCCCGGAGGAAAAAAGTATCCGGTCGTATTTAGACAGGGGATCATGGTAAAGGCCAGACTGTCTCCGTCAATAGGATCGGTACATCCCATAGTATACTGGAACGGCTGGTACAAGACCCCCGTATCAATAGGAAGCGAACTGAAATCCGGTGAGTTATTAACCCCAAAGAAGGAACTAATAATAAGGTAAGCACTAAAATCAACCGGAGTATTGATTGGATTACTCATATTCACAATTGGGTTGTTCCTGGTCGGAATACTGGTTGTAATTAGGTAATTCCCATTTCCCGGATAAGTATGCTGAACGTAATAAATATTAACCTTAATATGGCCGCTTATCCATACGCCATCTTTTGCCGGAAGACCACAGTTGAGTGAAGGGCCGTTTAACCTCGGGACCATAGCGCTATCACCGTCACCAAAAAATAAAAGTATTTCGCAATTATCCCCACTTGGATAGACAGTATCGGAAAAAGCAGTTACTTTTATTTCATAAGTGGTCCCTGACATATGCTTATACGTAATGTCTCCTGACAAAATGAGTTGGGCAGAACTATTCAAGGATACCAACAAAAAAAGAATGGCGAGGGCCCTCATCACTTCCTACTGTTTAATTATTTTTTTCGAGATCGATCTTTCATCAAAACTGACATTAACAACGTAAATACCCGGTGCAAAATCCTTTAAGGAAACACTCATATTAACTATTCCTGACCTACTTTCGCAATCGTCTGAATGTACGACTTGGCCAACACCATTTAAGATTGATATTCTGACATTTTTTCCACCCTCCAAATTTACAACAATATTGACGAAATCACCAGCGGGATTGGGAAACACTGAAAAGTCCAGTTCTCCAGGATCAGAAGGGTTGTGAACGGAGGCCAGTATTACCTGTTGTAAATCGAACTCAGAAATGAAGCCGTTAAACCCGCTCGATGTGTTCTGATTATAAGCTCCCGGAAAAATTACCAAAGGGAAATTGGTATTGTCGCTATTTGTTCCTCCTACCATAAACAGTGTTGTGGGAGCTACGGCAATAGCATATGGATTTTCAGTTCCCAAATAACTACCACCGTAATAGGTTCCCCAAATGTAGTGATGGTAATAGGTGTTGAATGTTGCTAAAAAAGCTTCCTCGTTCGCAGTGTACGAAGCATTGTATCCATTTATTAAATTTGGAGAGGGGGCCGCAAGTCCATTATAATCTGTTTTGCATAATACATAAAGATTATCAAAACCGTCAATGGCCAAATCTACTGCAAACTCAACCCCACTATCACCCATATAACTGCTCCACCAGACGCTACCACTCGAACTCAACCATGACATGAAGCAATCTCGCTGTCCGCCAAATGTACCATCGTAATAATCATAGCTACCCGAAGGATCAAGCAATGGGAAACCAGAACTGCTTTCCGTGGCACCAACAGCATAAACATGCCCATAAGAATCATACTCAACATCGTGGATAACATCCATTTGCGTTCCACCATAATAAGTTGACCACTCCAAAGAGTTTACAGGGCCACTTGTAAACTTTGTTAAAAATCCATCAATTACAAATGTAATCAGCGGGCTAAAACGATCCTTCTGGAAGCAATACCAGCATCCGTATGGATTTTGAGAAAATAGAGCCCGTCGGCTTGCCCTGTAAGATCAAGGATATAATCAGGAGATCCGATATTCGTGATACTCATAACCACCCTACCCTGCATATCAACAACCTCCAGCAACCGTATGTCCGAAGATCCGTGAAGGTTAAATACACCAGCAGATGGGTTGGGATAGACTGTGATGTCGCTTTCTGAAATAATTTCGCTTATTCCGGTTGTGTTGGCGCATGTGTCAACAAAATTACCCCCTGTCCATTTTGCAACAAAAATAACAGTATCAGGTGTGAGGTAATAAAAACCACCACTAATATATAGCTCATTGTTCATTAAAGTCATAGCACTTACAGGGTTGTTCAATCCTCCATATCCACACCAGTTCGTTCCGTCCCATGAGGCCAAATAATTCACGGTTATTCCTCCAGCGGTAATAAAGTCACCACAGACAAATAATTTATTATTAAATACGACAGCATCCTTTATTTGCCCATCAACTGGGGTCGTTCCGGCCACTCCTCCTCCAACATCCTCCCAATATGTTCCGTTCCATTTAGCAATATAATTACTCGGGCCCGGATAGGTAAATGCCCCCACAGCATATAACTCGTTATTATATTCTATGAGTTCTACGACGTCACCAAATCCTCCTGTAAATCCATTTCCTACCTGAATCCACGATGAGCCATTCCATTTGGCAACTCTATTGAAACCATTATTCGTGAACATCCCGCCAATATAAAGTTCTCCGTTAAAAACCAGAGCCGTAATAACCGAACCGTTCCAAACCATTGTGTTTCCCGGTAGACCACTCCAAGCTATTCCGTTCCACAGAGCAATACTATTTGCAGGAACGCCATCAATGGAAGAAAACTGTCCCGTCACCATCAAATCGTTACCATAAGAAACAAGATTACTTAGAGAGCCCGGTCCCATCGCACGTCCGATTGAATCCCAAGTCAGTCCGTTCCATTTGGCAACATAGTATTTATTATTCCAGACTATTGGACAAGAATAAATTTCATTGTTCCATCTCAAAAAGGAATTAGAGGATGAAGAAATCTCCGTTCCTAAAGGAGTCCAGTTAATTCCATCCCATTTTGCACGATTATTAAAGGGGGCACTCCCATAAAAAGTAAAAGAGCCACTAGCATAGATATTGTCAGAGAACGTGTCAGCGTATAATCTGGTTGGTCCATAATTGAACGTATCAATTCCAATCTGCTGCCAATTCTGCCCATTAAGTGAGGATGCTAAAAACCCCGTCTGCAAAATAACTGCAAACAGGGTTTTCCTTTTTATGTCTGGCACTACCTTCATTTCTCAATAATAATTTTTGCTGAAAGAACTTGATCCTCAATAATCGCTGTTACAATATAAATGCCATTAATAGATGTCAAGATACAGAGAATTCTTCGCACCGGTTTTCCTCTTGATAAGTGTTACTCTCATAGTGTTATGATATTTGAAGTTCAAAATCTGTTGCACTGCAACAAGAAAAAACGGTGACTGCAACAGGTCTGCAACAAATGTAGAGCAGGAATAGGAAGTAGTGTGATAAATACTATCAACAGTAAGTGTTGATATGCAATGAAGAGAAGTGTCAGGTCAACAAAAAGTCAGGAACTTACTTCCCGATACAGAACTTACCAAAAATATTATCCAGTAGTTCCTCCGTGCTTACTTCGCCGGTGATAAGACCGAGCTGGTGAAGTGCCGTGCGGATGTCGGAGGCAAGCAATTCTCCGCTCCGCTGCTGATTCAATCCTTCACTCACTTTATGCAGCGACTCGCCCGCTGCCCTCAAAGCCTGAACGTGACGCACATTTGTAACCACCGTCTCCGGTACCTGCAGCGCCCTGGTGTCAAACACATTCACTAAATGCATTTTTAATTCGTCCAGCCCTGACTTCTCCCTTGCACTGATGAACACTATGCCCGGAAACATTTCGTATTCCTTCCGCACCCGCTCCTCGTCCGCAAGGTCCATCTTGTTTCCCACCAACAACACATGCCCCTTCTTGGTGTGATCATTGATCTCCTCCATGATCTGTTTCAACTCCTCTGCCTTCACCTCCCGTACATCAAATAAGTAGATCACAATCGTGCTGCGCTCCATCTGCGCAAAGGTGCGCTGAACGCCCAACCGCTCAATCTCATCCTCCGACTCCCGTATGCCGGCCGTATCCATAAAACGGAATACCACCCCGTCAATAATCATCTCGTCTTCGATCACATCCCTGGTGGTGCCGGGTAACTCACTCACAATCGCCTTCTCCTCCTCCAACAGGGCGTTCAATAATGTACTCTTCCCGGCATTGGGCTTTCCTACAATCACCACCGGAATGCCGTTCTTGATCACATTTCCCATCTCAAAACTGTCGGCCAGCTTCTGAATGATCCGGATGATGCTCTCCACCAGATTCTTTAAATCACCCCGGTCCGCAAATTCTACATCCTCCTCCGAAAAATCCAACTCCAATTCCACCAGCGAAGCAAAATTCACGAGGTTCTCGCGCAACACCGAAATCTTCTGCGAAAACCCTCCCCGCACCTGCGACATCGCTACCTGGTGCGACGTGGCGGAATGGCTCGCAATCAGGTCGGCTACAGCCTCAGCCTGACTCAGGTCGAACTTCCCGTTCATGAAACCCCGAAAAGTGAATTCTCCGGGCTCTGCCAATCGTGCGCCTTGCTCCGTGAATAGCATGAGCAACTCCTGCTGTATGTACAAACTGCCATGACAGAAAATTTCCACCACGTCCTCCCCGGTGTACGACTTCGGCTCTTTATATACAGCCAGCATCACCTCATCCAGCAAAATCTCCCCGGTCCATATTTCTCCGTAATGGATCGTGTTGGGATAGAAAACCGATACATCCACCGGCTTTTTCCCCGGTAATTTGAATACCTCCGTGCAGTAATACAAGGCGTCCTGGCCGCTTAAGCGCAACATGGCTACCGCCCCTTGTCCGTGAGGAGTGGCAATGGCTATAATTGTGTCGTTCTTGAGGCTGTAGTGCGACATGTAGAGTTAAAGATATAAATAACAGAGGAATAGTGGGTTGTGGGTAGTGGTTTTAAAGATTATGAAAACCGGATCATGAGGACGAATATATTTGAAAAATGAAAAATAAAGATTTCAGAACCCTTGTTGCCTATCAGAAAGCTTTCGAACTGGCCGTAAGTATCCATCAGATAACACAAGGCTTTCCAAAAGAAGAAAAGTATTCACTAACAGACCAAATTCGGAGATCGAGCAGATCTGTATGTGCTAACATCGCTGAATCGTATAGAAAAAGAAGATATGTAAAACACTTTGTATCAAAACTAACCGACGCTGATTCGGAAGCAGCTGAATCTATCGTTTGGCTTGATCTCTCCCTCCGATTTGGATATATAAACGAATCCGTACATTCCGAACTTTCAGGCAATTATGAAGATATAGGACGACTCCTTAACTACATGATGTCTCATCCCGCCAAATTCTCCTCCCAACCTTAATCCCTATATCTGACAGCCTACTGCCAACTTATTTACTGCCAACTTATTTACTGCCCACTTATTTACTGCCCACTTTTTTACTGCTCACTTTTTTACTGCCCACTTTTTTACTGCCCACTTTTTTACTGCCCACTTTTTTACTGCCCACTTTTTTACTGCTCACTTTTTTACTGCCCACTCCCTTACTGCCAACTTATTTACTGCCAACTTATTTACTGCCAACTCCCTTACTGCCCACTTTTTTACTGCCAACTCCCTTACTGCCCACTTTTTTACTGCCAACTGCCCAGTTTTTTACTACTTTAGTCCTCCTAAAATCCTCCCTATGAGCGTATTGGTCAACAAAAAATCGAAGGTTATTGTACAAGGCTTTACCGGTTCTGAAGGCACCTTCCATGCAGGACAGATGATTGAATACGGAACGAATGTGGTGGGTGGCGTTACCCCCGGAAAGGGCGGTTCCACTCACCTGGGAAAGCCGGTTTTTAATACAGTAGCTGAAGCGGTAGAAAAGGCCAGAGCCGACGTCTCCATCATCTTTGTCCCCCCCGCATTCGCAGCCGACGCCATCATGGAATCCGCCGCTGCGGGAATCAAAGTGATCGTTTGTATTACAGAGGGAATTCCCACCAAAGACATGATCCAGGTGAAAGAATACCTGAAGGATAAGAATTGTCGTCTCATCGGTCCCAATTGTCCCGGTGTGATCTCCGCCGGAGAAGCCAAAGTGGGAATTATGCCCGGATTCGTTTTTAAGAAGGGAAAAATCGGAATCGTTTCCAAATCGGGGACCTTAACCTATGAGGCAGCCGATCAGATCGTAAAAGCGGGAATGGGAATCTCTACTGCTATAGGTATCGGAGGCGACCCCATCATCGGCACCACCACCAAAGAAGCCGTGGAACTCTTTATGAACGATCCCGGTACCGACGCCATTGTGATGATCGGAGAAATCGGCGGAGGAATGGAAGCGGAAGCGGCACGGTGGATCAAAAAGAATGGTAAAAAACCTGTGGTGGGATTTATCGCCGGTCAAACGGCACCGGCCGGACGAAGGATGGGCCATGCAGGAGCCATCGTTGGTGGTAAAGATGATACGGCTGCGGCTAAAATGGCCATCATGAGAAGCTGCGGTATTAGAGTATGCGACTCTCCCGCTGTAATCGGAAAAACAATGGCGGCACTGCTGGAGAGCAAAAAGAAACCGAAAACAAAAGCAGGAAAGTCTCCCAAAAAGAAAAAAAACTCCCCCAAAAAAGCGGCCAAAAAATCTCCCGCGAAAAAATCACACAAGCCGGTAAAAAAGCGCAGAAAGTAATACGCACACACCTTCCCCGGTTAACCCTTCTTTGCAAACGAAGGGTTTTTTTATGTCTGTAGCTGTGTTACTACATGCCTGTAGCTGCCTTACTACATCGCTTGTAGTTGTTTTACTACATGATTTGTAGTATTATTGCTACATGGTTTGTAGTTGTTTTACTACAATTCGTCTCCCTTACAGGCTCTCCCGTCTAATAAATTCGGCCGGGCAGGATCGCTTGTTTATGTTTGTATTACAGGTAATTACACCATTTAAAGGCATGCGATTTCTTCCGTTCTTTCTCCTGTTGTTCGCCTGCCTGAACAGCCAGCCTCAATCCATAGCCAATTACAGCAATACACGGTCTACCGGCACGGGCTATTCTTCCATTTTTTCCACGGCCTTCGCCTTCCCTGCCTGGAGGAACACGGCAACTTATTCTCAGGATGATAACCGATCCTACCCGGTAGAAATAGGTTTCGATTTCTGGTATAACGGCACCCGCTACACCCAACTATGCGTTTCCACCAATGGGTTCATTGATTTTTCCTCTTCCACCGCCAACGGTACCGGTACAGGAGCATATGGTTACATAAATTCAGCCTTCACGGGCAACGGTTCCGGCACATGGAACAGCATCGCTCCCGTATACGACGATCTCACCGCGCAGGGCGGAACCGATCCGCTGGGTAACAGCATCCGCTACCTGCTCAGCGGAACAGCCCCCAACAGGGTATTCACCATCGAATGGGTGAATATGGCGGTGTACCTGAATACCTCGCCATCGCTCAACTTTCAGTTAAAACTTTACGAGACCAGCGGAATCATAGAAATGAACTACGGAACCATGACACCCGGTTCCGCCAACTGGAGCTATACCTGCGGTATTAATGCCGCCACGCTGAGCAACACCCCAAATGTGAATCAATTAAAAAGCCAGCAAAGTCCGAATTCCAACACCTTCACCAACGGAGAATCGAATAATCTCACGCCCCTTCCGGTTTCCAATTCACGGATCACTTTCACACCTCCTGTGCCCGCCCCACCCTCCGGTGCACTTTCATTCAGCAGCGTTACTTCTTCCGGAATGACGCTGAACTGGACCAACTGGGCAGTGAACGAAGTGGGTTACGCGATCTATAAATCAACCAACGGCACCGATTACTTTTTTGTGCAGCAAACAGCGGCCAACGCCACATCGGCGGCAGTAAGCGGCCTTCTTTCCTCCACCACCTATTACTGGAAAGTAATGGCCGTAACCGAAGGCGCCGTGAGCAATGCGCTCAGCGGTACGCAGGCCACCATTTCCGGAGGCATAAAGATCTCGGCACAAACCGGCAACTGGCAGCAGGGAACTACGTGGTCGCCTCCGGGAATTCCGCAACCGGGAGATGATGTGATCATTAACAACGGACATACTGTAACCGTTAATCAGAGTGTAGATTGCAACAGTCTAACCGTAGGACAAGGAACTTCCGGCACACTGCAGATCGGAAATAATAATACGGTACGCGTGATGGAAGTAAACGGAAATCTCACGGTGAATTCCGGCGCCTCTCTGATCATCAATTCCGCTTCGAATACTACGCATCGCATGTTGTTACAAGGCAACCTCACCAACAACGGAACCATTGACCTGAACCGTGATGCCAACAGCAAATGTGATCTCCACCTCATCGGTACAGGAACACTTACATTCAGCGGAAGCGGAACGGTAAATGATTATAACCGCATCATTGTAAATATGGGAACTTCCATGGCAAACATCATGGAAATGACCTGCAGCAGTTTCAGCGCGATCAATGGTTTTCTTTCTCTGAAGAACGGCACGCTGAAAGTTTCCATCCCCTCCTCTGTCACAATGGTTCCCTGGGCGAACGGTGGTACCGACACGGTTTACACCAATGGTAAATTCTGGATGAATTCATCTACGGTAACAGCCAATGCCCTCAATACACTGGGATTACTTGGCGCCATCCGGATAAGTAACGGAATGCTGAATATCGGTGACGGCGCCAATGAAAACCTGATGGTGGTTGGGGGAAGCGTTCAGATCGAGAACGGCAATGTAAATGTTGCCGGGAGGTATTTTACGAGCGGCATCAATAATATCGCCAATTTCAATATGTCGGGCGGCACACTCACCCTCCCATCGGTAAGTTCTACCTCGAACATAGATGCTCCGTTCCAGATCACCGGGGTGGGAAGTAATTTCCAGATGTCGGGCGGAACCATTCTGATTCCGAGGGAAGGCGGAACCGGTTCGGCGAATCTGGGGTTTGTGAATACAGGATCTTCCGGCGGATCTGTAACGGGCGGTACACTACAGATTGGGAACAGCACTACTCCTCTTTCGCAAACTATTTATATCAACAGCAGTTTTCCTGTCGGTAATCTGCTTGTGAACTCCGCTAACGCTTCGGCGGTGCTGATCACCAACGCGCTCACCGTTATCCAGAATGTGAACATTGCTGCTGGAATTTTAAACGCCAACAGCCGCAATATTTCTCTTGGTGGGAACTGGAGTGATGCCGGAACTTTTACCCCCGGTACCGACACTGTATTTTTCAATGGAACTTCCGGCACCCAGCTTATCATCAACGCATCCGGGGAAACCTTCGACCAGCTTCAGTTCAGCGGAGGCGCTTTGAAAGTGCTGAATTGTGCTGTCAGCACCGGACGCGACCTGATTATCGGCAGCGGTTGTACGCTGGATGTGAGTGCATCCAACCACTCCCTCTTTGTGAAGGGCAGCTGGATAAACAACGGCACCTTTATGGCGCGGGGCGGAACGGTAGAAATGAATGGAACCACTGCCTCCATCCTGGGTGGTAGCACACAAACCACTTTCCGGAACCTTACCATCAGCAACGGCGCCGGAGCTGCGCTCTCCCAATCCCAGAAACTGGAAGGCACCCTGCTGCTGAACAACGGCACTTTTACCACCACCGGATTTAACTTCACCCTGCTCTCAACAGCCGCACGCACCGCCCGTATCGGCACTATTACCGGAGGGGATATCGTGGGAAATATCATTATGCAACGCTATGTGCCGAATGCACCAAACGACTGGCGTTTTATTGCCTCGGCAGTTACCGGCACGCATACCCTGGCAGAATGGTCAGATGATTTCATCATGGCCGGGTTCCCCGGATCTCAGTATCCGAATGACCCGGTGCCCAGTGTGTGGACCTATGACGAAACGGTGCCCGGCCATAAGGACAGTGGTTTTGTGGCCGCCACAAATATTACCAACCCGGTGGTTAACGGCAAAGGCTACTGGGTATACATGGGACCCACCCCGCTCACAGTAGATATTACAGGGCCTCCCGGAAAATTCAATCACAGTTTCCCCCTGACCTTTACACTTACTGACATTAATGATTACGACGGATGGAATCACATAGCGAATCCCTATCCCTCCTCCATTGACTGGGATTCACCCAACTGGAGCCTCACGAATGTGGATAATGAAATTTCCATATGGAATCCGAACACTCAAACCTATGCCCAGTATTCAGGAGGCGTTCCCATCAACGGAGGAAGCAATATCATTCCCAGCTCGCAGGGATTTTGGGTTCATGCCAACGCGGCGAATCCGCAACTTATTGTCTCCGAAAACTGTAAGTCTGCTACGGATACAGATTTTATTAAAATCAGTTCCCAGCAATTCACCACCACTTACAACAACATACTTCGCCTGACATTAAGCGGTAATAATTACTACGATGAAACCGCGATACGCTTTACGCCCTCTGCTACGGATACCTTTGATGCTTCGTATGATGCCCATAAATTCTGGAGCCTGAGTTATGATGTTCCGCAGCTATGCACGAACCGGGGCGGACTGGAGTACGGAATTAACGCCCTGCCTGTTCCCACCCAGCAGATCAGCCTGCCGCTGGGAACCTATATCGGCTGGGGCTACAGCGGCACGTACACCCTGCGCAGAGACAGCACATGGAATCTTCCCAACAGTATGTGCGTAATTCTGGAAGACCTTCTTACAGGCACCATGACGGACCTGAGAAGCACAATCGGTTACACCACCACGATGTATGATACCATGACGGTTCCCCGTTTCATTTTACACATCGGGCCGCCCATCCGCAAAGAACGCATACATGTAAACTGCCCGGGCGGAACAAACGGAATGGCCGTTGCAGAAGGCCTGGGAAGCGGCCCCTGGGATTATACATGGAAGGATGGGAATAACATTGTGCTGCGTCAGGTGAACGCCATAAGCGGACCGGATACACTTCAGAATATCGGCGCCGGTATTTACACGGTGGAGATCAATGGCAATTCCGGTATCTGCGGTTTTCTGAGTGATACAATACAGGTAGAAGGTCCCCTGGCAATGAATATACTTAGCCAGGTTACGCATGAAAGCTGCAGCGGAACCGGTGACGGAAGCATACAGATTCTGCAGACGCTGGGAGGAACAGCGCCATATACTTTCCTCTGGTCGAATGCACAAAGCAGCCAGAGCATTCAGAACCTGGCAGCCGGAAATTATACCCTTACTGTCACCGATGCCAACGGATGCACACAGAGCTTTTCCTTTACCCTGAACAGTAACGGCACCGTTGCCTCTGTGTTCAGCATTGCTTCCGACACACTCATACTTGGAAATGCACAGGCTGTATTTTCCAATTACTCCTCCGGTTTTAGTTCCTTCATCTGGGACTTCGGCGACGGATATCAAAACACCGTTCAGCTGAATCCCGTTCACACCTACACCCAGGCGGGCGTGTACACCGTTAGTCTTACTGTAAATACCGTTCTCTGCAGCAGCAGCAGTACGGCCACAGTTATTGTATTGCCGGCCAATATAGGAACCGGCGAAATCGGGGCGTCCGGATTTATCATAAAATCCATTGATGCCGGAATGTGGGAAATCATTCTGCCTCAGGGACTGGAAGTAAACGCCTGTATGATCACTGATGTACTGGGAAGAACCCTCAGTGCGAATCAGCTGGAGTGGGTGGGAGTGAAAATAAAAGCAGACCTGCGGAATAGCGCCGCAGGCCTGTACTTCATCCGGCTCCTGACACCGGACGGAGAACGCACCATCCCCATAGTGCGTGAATAAACCAGATTATTTAACAGCAGTAGTAACCGGAACGGTGGGTTCAGCCTGGGCAACAAAATTGAGTTGAGCCATGCGAACAAAAGCCGCATAATCCATATCGTGAGAAAAGAGGCGTGATGCTTCGTTGAAGGCGATCTTTTCATCAGGCATGGAAACCGACTGCGGGTCGTAGGTAACCACATCGGGAACAAGCTCCACCTGTTTCAGGAGCTGGTAGGCCATTTTCTGACTTACAGAAGCAGGCATCCATGTACTCACACTGAATTTACGGACATGGAAACCCTCGCTGCTTACAACAATGGTATAGTCCTTATCGCGCTGCAGCCAGAACCGGAAAAAATAGAAGTACTCGGGCTTCTCGGACGAGTACACGCAGGTTCTTCCATCATAGACTTCCACTTTCGTACCCTTGGGGGTTTTTTTGCCGTAAGTGATGTGAAGGGATACTTCCAGGCATCCGGCATTATTTATGGCATTGTCGCCGGCCTGGGAGGTTACAGTTCCGATAAGGATGAGTGCAGTAAGGAGAAGCGTTTTCATGGTATGTTGTTTTTAGGTTTACGATGTGTTTGACAACACAAAGCAACAACATCCCGTTCCCGTATAAAATAGTAAACCCACAAAAATCATGTAGTAATTTCCCCTCCCTCTTGTAGTAAAATTACTACAATCAGATCAGTTTATGATCCACCGCGTAATGGGTCATGTCCGCAATCGTCTTGAGTCCTGTTTTCTCCATCACCCTGGCTTTGAAGGTGCTGATAGTGGAAACGCTGAGTGACAGGTTTTCTGCAATTTCCGAAAGGCTGCAGCCTTTGGCCAGCTGCATCATGGTTTCCAGTTCGCGGGGACTCAGTCCTTCGTGCGGCGCTATTTCCTCGGGGTTTTCGAGCATCTCCACCAGCTTTTCCGCCAGCTCTGCCGTTATGTATTTTCTTCCGCCCAGGAGGGTCCGGATCGCGTTCATCAGTTCCTTTTCAGAGGCCGATTTAGAAACATATCCCGAAGCGCCCTGCCGAAGTGATTTCACGGCCACCAGTTCCTCGGGGTGCATACTGTACATAAGGACAGGTACATTTTTATCTTCACGTCTGATCTCAGACAGTACCTCCATACCTCCCCGGCCCGGCATATTTACATCCAGGATGATAAGATTCCATTTCCCATTTTGAAAAAGGCGGAGCGCTTCAGCAGAATCCTCCGCCTCCCTGATGGTAATATCACCCAGCTCATCGGTTAGCAATAGTTTAAGACCCCTGCGGATCGCAGAATGATCATCACATATCAACACTTTCTTCATGCCGCCTGTATTAATGGAACCTTAACAATAAGCAGAGTACCTTCACCCGGAGCAGACTCCACATTAAA
Organism: Bacteroidia bacterium; assembly: GCA_020852255.1. Taxonomy (NCBI): domain Bacteria; kingdom Pseudomonadati; phylum Bacteroidota; class Bacteroidia; species Bacteroidia bacterium. The sequence goes on from JADZBD010000005.1 coordinate 59,186, forward strand.
CTCTCCGTCTATCCCGGAAGCCCGCTCTTTCATGCCCATCAGTCCGGTGCTGAATTCGTTTTGCAAAACACCCGGTGTGAATCCCCTCCCATTATCGCCGATCACGAGTGAAAGATCATTCTCTTCTCTGAATAAAATAAGTTCCATTGCCGTGCAGTCTGAATGTTTAACCGCATTATTCATGGCTTCCTGGCAAATCCGGAAAAGTTCAATGGAAATTCTCTTATCCACCTTCGCATCCTTCATATTCGTTTCATATTTGATGGGAATACCGGTTTTCCTCCGGAATTCTTCGGCCAGCCAGCCGATGGAGGCAGACAATCCGAGTGTATCCAGCACACCGGGCCGGAGGTCAGTAGCCACCTTTCTTACACTTTGCATCATCCGGTCCGTTTCCCCGATCAGTTCCTGCACGGTATCAAGCGCTGCGGAGGCCGTCGCCGGCAGGTGGTTCCTGAGTGAGAAGAGCGAAAGCCGTAACCCGGTTACCTGCTGCCCCAGTTCATCATGGATTTCGCGTGCCAGCCGGGCCCTTTCCTCTTCCACCACTTTGTTGAGGTGTTTGGAAAAATTCCGTATCCGTATCTCCGCTTCCGTGCTGGCGGTAACATCCATGATGCTGCCGACCCTGACCGTATGCCCATCCGTGTCTATATGAAAGGTGGAATCATCCCGCAGCCACTTTTCTGAGCCATCTATCCACCGCACCCTGAATCGGTGGCAAAGAAACCTCCCTTCTACATCTGCTTTCCTGTAGGTTTCGAGAAGAACGGGGAGGTCGTCGCGGTGGATGCGGGAAAAGAGAAGGGTATGATCTCTGAGCAGCTCCTCCGGTGCGAATCCCCAGATAAAATGTGCATTGTCAGAAATAAAGTCGTACCGCACCTTACCCTGCGGGTTCCGGAGATAACGGTACACGAGTCCGGGAATGGAGGAGGTAACTTCTTTCAATATTTGTTTTTCCCTTCTTAGTTCTTCCAAGGCTTCGTTCCTGGACCTCCTGCTTGCGGCCTCGGCCAGCACCCGGCGGATGATAAAAGGAATTTTAGCCAGGTGATCCGACAGGATATAATCCGTAGCCCCTTCACGTAAGATTTCTGCGGCGTCGCCCTCTCCGTTTTTATTCACGATGAAAATAACCGGTGTTTCCGGGCAGAAAAAAAGACTCATCTGAAGAATCAGTTTGCCCGAAAATTCTCCCCTCTGGTACTGGGAAATCACCAGTGCCGGCTCCTGTTCCTCAAGAGCTTGGCGGAACCCTACCAGAGAATCCGCTACCATTATTTCATATCCATGGAACGATTCCCTTAAAATGGGAACGATCTGTTCCGGCAGTGCCGGGTCCGTAAAAAATACAAGAAAATGCTTCCCCTTCATCCCTGCTTCATTTTACGGTGTGGCAACGAATTCCCAATGCGTCATACAGCGTTTCCTTCTGAATGGGAGACTCCAATACCTTGCTCACACCTGCGGTGAGCAATGCAGGGTGGGAAATTTCTATAGGAGCCGGGGCATAACCGATCACCGGCGTACCATTTGGCAGGGCAGAGCGTCCTGAGCGGATCAGTTCGCAGATCTGGCATTTAGGCAATGCAAGATTCAGAAGAAGGAGACAAACATGAGAGAGATCCGAGCCCATGAAGAATTCAGACAACTCGATGCCGTTCCTAAGGTGTTTGATAAGACAATGAGGTTGGGATGCACGCATCATTTCTATCAGACGGGAGGCCTCGCGGGCATCCGGTTCTGCGACCAGGATCAGATGCGATGCATGTTGCTTCATAATGAAAGAACTACCAACATCAATAACACACTCCAGGCCATAATGACCACACTGGTAAGCATGGGCACCTGTGGCCGTTTGCAGGGTTTACGATATAAATCGGTTTTTTGTTTCATTTAAGGCATCCTAACTAATGTTACAACAATCGTCAGCTTAACATGTAAAGCACGATACAGAGTGTAATCCCTATGAGGACCAGTATGATATCTGTAATAACCTCGCGTTTCATTCAATTGAGCTGGAAATTATAGGTAAGAGATTTCAGTTCCCTCACATTAAGGGGGTGGGAGATACTACCTTTAAAGAGGGGCAATTCCTCAACTTCCATTTCAGCGCGGCTGGGAGTATTTCCCTTTTTGAGGATCACCACTTTAAGTCCGAGGGTTTTGCGGAACGGAAGGTTTTTGAGCCATTCCAGGAAATGCATTACGGAGGCGGAGCGGGTATTTGCGTCAAGAATTACGAGATCGGGGCGATGAGAACCTATAAAGTTCCGCACCGCCCCCTCCCTGGTGGTCTCAACCTCTATATCATCCCCAAAGAGCAGCGAACGGCAGATGTCGTACCGGTACTCATTGAGCCGGATCTCATCTGATCCAAGCATGAGGATTTTCATAGGGGTTAGTATTTAATTCATTCCATCATCTACATGCCCGATAATCTGATCGCCGCCAACCAAAACTGTTGTGTGATAAGGGTTCGATGTATCACAAAGTCTGGATCCGTCCTGATACACTTGAAGTACAACGACATTCGTATAGCCATTGTTAGTCAAGTACGAAATGCAATCTCTATTAGTCACAATGACCGCCGAGGAGGTGTTTGACTTGGCAGATGTAAAAAGTAACGTTCCCACCAGGAACGCACCAATAAGTATCAACTTGCTTTTCATGTTTGAATTTTTTCTCAAATCAAGCCACTTAGCGTTTTGATACCAAGCAGAAAGACGTATATTTGTTACGTCATATTCATCATCATAATATTCTATAATTCTGTATTTCAAGTATTTATATAGTTTAACTGTTACATCATATGAATGAGCTGGCAAGCATTATAGAAATCCTACCAGAAGGCTTAATTTCTTACGTACGTAATCAATTACCATCTAACACTTCCCGGAGCTCTGGCCGCTCGAAATACCTTCAATTATTCGACCTAATACGACGTTATGGACAACAAAACGACAAGTTCTATTCCGCTAAGCTTTACAAAGACGGAATTCATTCCGAATATCGTGTTCTGAAACATAGATTAAAAAACAAAATCTTACAAGTTCTTTTGCAAGAGGAAGCCACCACACGTGTAAGCAGCTTTGACAGGATTGATTTAGAAATGATGGAATCAATTAGACAACTCTATGCAATCCGCATTCTTTTACGACTAAGAGGTAATACTCAGTTAATCTTTAATCTTCTTACAGAAGTGGAAAACAAAACAAAAAAGAATGAACATTATGGGTTGCTTCTTGAATGCCTACATCTTAAAAAATATAATCTAGCGTATATTAAATCAGTCGATGAATTTGCTCTCATTAATTCCGAAATTGAGAAAATCCACACCTACTATAAACTTGTAAATAAAGCGAATGATTCATATCACCACTTTATACTCCTGAAACAAATACGTCACACTAATTCTTCTGAGAAAGAAAACTCTAAACAACTAAGAAACAGCATTAATGAGCTTAGAAAGGACATAGAATACACTAAATCTCCACTAGCGCTATATTTTGTATTAATGCTAGAAATGGAATATCATGAAGTAAATCGCAATTTTGAAGCTGGCAGAGAAACGAGCGAAGCCATATGCAATCATGTAGTTTCTCATCCAAGTGTTATGAAATCACAACGTTTAGGCAGCGCTTTCATCAATGCGGCCTTCTTTAATGCTAAACTTAAAAACTACTCGACAGCTTCTTTGCAAGCCGAAAAAGCTCTAGAGCACACGTTAGCGCACGCAACAAATACTGTTATCTATACTATTGTTCTTATCAAACTTAATATTTACCAAGATAATTTGATGAAGGCAGAACAACTACTAACACGCGCTAAGCAAATTGCCTACAATATTAAAAGTGACGCCCTCCTTGCTCAGTTGGAATTTCTAAAACTTATAATACTAATTAAAGAGAACAAACTTCGTCATGCTTCCAAAATTGCTTTGATTAACACACACTTAGATCAAGACAAATATGGCTATGGAATTTATCAAAGATTATTTGCTGTTTATACTCTTGGATTGTTAGGAAAAACCGAAGGGGCTGACTCCATACTCACTATGCTAATGAGGAAACGTTCAGAATATTGTGGAAAAAATCAAAATGTTCGATTATTTTACCTCATAGAATTACTTGCAAAATGGAGCAAGCATGGATACAATATAAATTTATTTAGCGATAAAGAATTCATTGAATTACGACACAAACTCAATTCGTCGATTCCCCAATTGGCCTGGTCTCCTCTAGATCATGAGGTAATATCCCTGAGTGAACTGTTCTTTCGCACGGTTTCCAAAAGAAAACCACAAGATTTAACGATTGTCTAACAAAATTTATTCGTAATTCACCAATAGAATAAATGCAAGATCTAGTCGACCTTATTCAGTCATTACGACCAACGGAAACAAGAAAACTTAAACAACTCCTAAATGGAGGAGGAAAGCGCTCTGAATCCGGAACAATGCAACTTCTTAGAATATTAGAAAAAGATTCCACTCATACTAAAAGTGCAACTTTAGGGAGTAGTTATGGGTCTATATGTAAGCGGGTACGACGGTATCCGTTACAGTACATTATTAACTTAATCTATTCTATTTGAATGAGGTTTGAAATAACCGAGGGGATGATTCGGGAGCTATCAGTGCTCGGAGTTGTAATCATCATCCTGATTTGGAGTCTGTAAAAAGGCACTGAATCAACCGATTAAGAGTGGGAAGCGTAATCCCCACCTTTGAGAATGGTAAACTTACTTCGTGAAAACGAGCCGTACTAGATGAATCCCAGTGAACGAAAACACTGGGATTCCGTATTTATAGACTATCCTGCTTTACCTCTCTCCAATTGATTAGGAATTGCGCCCAATCAGCCGTAGCCGAAGACTTGGCTTTCTTCTTAGGATCAACTAGGCTAGGTTCAAAATCAACATAGACTTCATGCCCCTTCTCCCCATGTCCATTAACGTATACATCGCTAACCTTATACTGGAGTCCGGTTTTTTTATTGAAGTATCGTTGGCCAATGAGTTTAGGCTTTTGTTCTTCAGCTAAAGCAATTGCGTCAAGTTCTTCCATAGCCTATGCGTCAGTTAGTATTAGTGGCCAATTGGTTCTTTTCGACTTTGATGAAATAGAGATTCTTGTACCCTTCCTTTTTTGCGCCGACGAATCCGTCTTTTGCTAAAGACGAGGCATGGAAGGTCACAATACCCTTCGCTACTTCAACAGAAGTCGATGGCTCCATCCGGTGATAAGCAGAGGCCATAGCGTTGGTATCGCCACTTATGATCATCTTTAGGGCGATATAGGTTTTTTGCCTTTGGGTCAAGTTCTTATGATAGGTCGCCGGAAAGACATTTTTCTTTGGTAAAGAAGTTGTCGGAGATCCGTTTTTTATAAGAGATTTTGCTTCCTTCTCCCTAAGTTGCTGATAATAAGCCTTTACGGCTTGTATATGTGCCAAAACTTCTTGGATCTCTTTCTCTTGTAATAAAAGTTCATCCTCTTGTTTGGTCAAATCATAGATGAATTCCTTGTAGTCCATTTTCTGTAAGTTTTAATAGTTATAACTTTACTCTGTTATTGAACAAGGGGGAGGATTCGAACCTCCATTGCAACCTTCGCAGGCTTACGCCTGAAACCTTCCGCGGTTTGGTTGTCTCCTTTCCAATTGAAGGACCCTCGTTTGTAATGAGAGGAATGGCCAACGCCCTTCTTCCTACTTGGTAGGTAGGCGGGATTTGTTAACCACTCTCTCTCACTGAGAAGAAAAGGTCGGGGGTAATCGGTACCTGAACAATATTGATTCCCTGACTTTTTTCTAGACTCGATAGCAAATTTAATTAGATAAAAAGTCTTGTAAGTTTTAAACTATTGACAGTTTTCAAAACTTTTAAACACCCCTCTTGGTAAGCCATTTTTATAAAAGACTTTTATCCGATCATGAAAAAGCCCCGAAAAAAAACCGCTGTTATTAAACAGAAGGAACCTCAGAAGGCACGTGGCACTAGGCTTTCAGAGGAGGAGCTCAATGGCAATCTTCAGGCACTCCTGAAGATGAAACAAACAAAATAATTTACCCAATTTTTAGTGAAACGCCCTGTTTTCGGGGCTTTCAGAGGAATTTAGTGTAAAGAAGTATAACAACGCCAATTAATGTCCGAACTATCAGACAAGATTGAAAAAACCTACTTTAATCTTATACTCACACCCAAACTTCAAGACCCATTGCGTCACCTTCAAACAAGGTCATTCCTCCAAAGCAGACTTGATGAGATTAATGAATTGCGGAAAGTGTGCGGAAAATTACACTTACTGGATGACTTTTTACTACAATACCTCATCATTGAGATGGGTATTGTCTCTAAAAAATACCACATTTCCCTTCGTGCTGCAAGCAGGCAACTATATCTCTATCATACGAGCAAAGTGAATCACCATCCCCATAAGTTGCTCAACATTTATTCCAACGTTTCGCAAATACATATTTATGCAGGGGACACCACAGGAGCAAAAAAATACCTGGGGAAAGCCCTAAAATTATCCGATCCAAAAAAGGACAACTATCTTTTATGCCATGACCTTGCTTTCCTCAATGAGTTTTACAGCGAGAACCTCCCCTCCGCTGCGCGGCATTTGGAGATTTGTCTGAAAGCGCCGGAATCGCATGGAATGTTCCGGCTGAGTAAATACCGCTACCATGCCGCATGCTTGGAGTTTGTCAAAAAAGATTACAAGGAAGCCTTAAAACACTTTTCTCAACAATTCGATTTTCAGCAGGATAAGATGGGTTACGCCATCTGGCTGCGAATTATGCAGATCCTCTGCCTGGTGGAAACCGGGGAAATTCCGGCTGCCATCTCCAAAGTGGGCGTGCTCGAGCGACAATTTCTCCGCCTGAGAAAAAAAGAACCGCTTCCGGAACGAACTACCCTGGTCATCAAACTCCTAATCAATCTTGGCAAAACCGGTTTCCGGCCCTCGCGCCTTCGTAAAACCACCCTGCGCTCCCTCCAGCTGCTGGGTGAAAAGAAACAAAACTGGTCATGGCAGCCTTTTACTCCTGAACTGGTGAAATTTCATGAATGGGTACGCAAGATGTAACACGTTTTTTTCTTTGTAAACTTCGTACCTTGTACGGCATACCCATCCTCTGCCCCCTATGCTGTATAAAATCTTCCAGGTGGATGCTTTCACCGACCAGCTGTTTCATGGAAACCCCGCCGCCATTGTTCCCCTGGAACGCTGGATGACCTACGATAAACTCCAGAATATTGCACTGGAAAATAATCTGTCTGAAACAGCATTCTTCGTAAAGGAAGAGGATAAGTATCATATCCGCTGGTTTACCCCGGCGGTGGAAGTAGACCTCTGCGGCCACGCTACCCTCGCCGCTGCCTTTGTGATCTTTAATTATTATGAACCCGACGGCTCCCTGATTACCTTCCACTCCCGTTCGGGGCCTCTTGAAGTAAAACGCGAAGGGGAACTCCTCCTTATGAACTTCCCCTCTGATTCACTGCGTGAAGTACCTGCTCCTAAAAAACTTATTGACGCCATGGGAAAACTTCCAAAGGAAGTATGGAGGGGTAAATCCGATTATATGCTGGTGTATGCCTCCCTCTCCGATATAGAAGAAATGAAACCTGATATGCGCCTGCTCTCGGAAGTGGAAACGCGCGGGGTTATCATTACTACCCGCGGAACGGATTCCATTGATTTTGTTTCCCGCTTTTTTGCCCCGGCCTGCGGGGTAGATGAGGATCCTGTGACCGGATCTTCCCACACCACCCTCACGCAATACTGGTCAAAAAAGCTTAATAAAACGGAGCTCAACGCGCTGCAACTCTCCAAAAGACGCGGATCTCTCCATTGCAGAACGCTGGGAAACCGTGTGGAGATAGCTGGTAAAGCGGTTCTCTACCTGAAAGGGGAAATTGAAGCCTGATCTACTTCTGGATGATAATGTCATCCGCCGTCACTTCCTGCTTCTTGTCCGTGATCTCCACCTGCTTGAAAATGGCAATGGGCTTTGTGGATGCCAAGGTTGAATCTTCTGCGTATGCATACACCCAGTATTTTCCTGGACGCAGATAGGAAAACTCATAATTGCCGCCCGGTGCTGTACGGGTGCGCTCATCGTATGCCGACGTGGAATCGTCGCCATAGATCAGATACACTTCTTCATCCGGTCCGTAATATACCCCCGTTAGCAGGGTAAAACTTCCGTTGAACTGCCGGACTTTTACTTTTCCTGTTATGCTTGAATTTCCTCCTGAACCGGGATCTTTGGCACAGGATGCAATCAGAATAAGCAGTGGGAAAAATAAAACAAGGCGTTTCATGTGTATGTGTTTACGCAAATTTAATATTTATCTCTTGTTTCTTGGGCAATGTTACAATTACTTGATTTTCCGCTAATTGTAGCCTTTGGACGCTCACTTGCGCTCAGCACCCCCCGCGTTAACAGGGGTGAGGGGTGAGAGAAGAGCACGATGAAGAAAATTGTTGCAATGAAACAAATGCAAATGACTTATATAGTGATGGTCAAAATAGGTTGAGCACTCTTGATATTTATTAAGCGCTTTTTAGATACATCTTTCAGGTTTTCATCATATGCCCTCGTGAGGCCGAGAATAGTATCCTCCTCATACGAGAGGAAATCAGTAAAAAAATCATCTAACACATAAATCTTGACTTCTGCCAACCGAAAATCAAGTATCGCAAGGCGATAAACGTTGTGCGGCTCTATATAAATAAATGCAGCTGAACTCCCATTAGTATTGGTAATAGACTTATGGCTATACAAGCCCGGCACCTTGACTTGATGACCTTCTTTAAAATAATAGAGGCTTCCAATTTGGAGACCACCCATTCCAACTTCGTGTTCTATTTCTACTACGAAATTCATTTCAATCAATTTTGTATCGAGTTTGGTATCGGTCCTTCAATCACCTTCATTATATTATCATCTACGTAGAACTCCTTAAGAAAATAATACTGCTCTCCACCACCAGTGGCGTATAGGCCAAAACCGTTAGTGCTTACTTGCGACGCTACTTTGCCATAAAGAAGTGGGGTTCCTTTTCGAATACGTACTTTTGAAATGTAAGACGCTGAATTGCTGACAGGTAAAGCTAATTCCTTTCTTGCACAATTGGGACATAAAATTTTATCAGCGTACCAATAGCTTTTCAAAAATCCATCCTGATTAATATGTCTTATCAAAAGAATATCCTCGGAAAATACCTTTAGCTCAATTGTGCCTGACATGAACGCATCAATAACGGCCTGTCGAGAGGAAACCGGCACCCTCGCCAAATAATCCTCCACTGTTTTGATTTCGCTGACCCAGGAGGGGAGGCCGGTGGGAAGGGGTGGCAGAAGATCGGCTTCAAGATCGCGTTTGAAGGAATCCTTGTATAGGGTTTTGAGCTTTTCGTAA